>NZ_JAUBQR010000139.1:0-18187 GCF_036701385.1 Microcoleus sp. Pol12B4
GGTTGAGGTGGCTGAGGAAATCAGTGGTTTGAGTCATAGCTAGAAAGTTAGTTTAATTTTTTAAGGGGTAAATAATACTTGGTATGCAATACCGCGAGTTCTTTTAACGTGAGGTGGGGCTAGCGCACCCTATATTATAACTACAACGGTAATTTTTTAAACTTTAAATATTTTTTTGCCAAGCGACTTGTTTAAGGTTTAGGTTCTCGGCGCGCACGCTACACGATAACTAGATAGGTGATTTTTTTTTAACGTTTAAATATCTGTGTCAGCCACATGGCAGCTAATATTCCCAAGCCAATCCAGATGGCAATAATTACAGCAGCGGCAGCCCGATTTATCGGTTTTCCTCCGTCTATTTCTGCGGCTGCTTTTTCCCGACACTCGGCTAAAACCTGTGGCGGAATCATCTTCAGTACCAGCCAAATTCCCAAAGGTACAATTATCAAATCGTCCAAGTAGCCGAGAACTGGTATGAAGTCAGGAATTAAGTCGATCGGGCTAAAAGCGTAGGCAACCGTAAGCCCGGCTAAAATTCTGGCGTACCAAGGTACTCTCTGGTCTGTACTGGCTAAATAAACAGCGTAAGTCTCTTTTTTTAGTCGGCGGGCAACTTGTTTTAACGATTGCATATTTTAATTTTTTACAGTCTTAAAAAAATATTTAAAATGAACTAGGAGTTGCGCCGTCAGTGTCAGAAATCCGGTGGCTTTCTATATTTATCGTTGCCAAACCTCTGATTTTGCCCAGAACACCGATTTTTTAGGGGAGCGTCCTGCGAACATTATAATAACTCACAATTTCTTCAGAATTACTGACTATTTTTTTAGTTGCTAAAAATGTAACAGCCCGGATATTTAGGAATTTCAGTGGGAAGGTAAAGTATAGCATCTGTTGTATGTGAGGAGAATCAAGTTTATGAATTCAAATTTGCAACGTCGCGATCGCATTAATTTCCGCAGTCTGGTAACAGCGTTTTGTTTAACCTTAACTCTCGTTAGTTTTGTGAGATTAGATCCCGCGGCTGCTCAAGAACAGCGGATCAGAACGTTGACTGTTACTGGACGGGGTGTGGAAGCCATTCCTACAACTCAAACACAAGTGCGGTTGGGGGTTGAGGTGCAGGGGAAAACGGCGGCTGAGGTGCAGCAGGAAGCGGCGAGACGATCGTCGGCTGTGGTAGAGTTGCTGCGATCGCGCCAAGTGGAAAAACTCGAAACTGCCGGCATCACCCTTAATCCCATTTATAACTTCGACAACAACCAACAGCGCTTGACGGGCTATACGGCGACGAATACCGTCACTTTTAGGATTAATACTGCATCTGCCGGCACTTTGCTCGACGATGCGGTGAATGCCGGAGCCACACGCATCGACGGCGTGAGTTTTGCCGCCACCGAAAGTGCGATCGAATCTGCTCGAAAACAAGCAATCAAAAAAGCAACTCAAGATGCTCAAGCGCAAGCGGATGCAGTCTTTAGCGCCCTCAACCTCAAGCGGGGAGAGATTCTGGGCATTCAAGTCAACGGTGCGACCGCGCCACCTCCAATGTATCGGCAATTGGCTGCTCCTCGCATGGCTGCTGCTGACGCTGCAACGCCTGTGGTAGGAGGAGAACAGCAGGTAGAAGCATCGGTGACTTTGCAAATTGGATATTAAAATTAAATAGTTAGGGGTTGAACCGGCTACCTCAGCTTGACCCTAACTATTTCTCGATTTATCAAGCAGCTTTTTCTACAAAAAACTTTAGCGGTTTTCACCACTTCTGCCAGTAGTCGAGCAATTGTTCGCGTCCAACACAAATATTTCCCCATCTTCGTCCGGAAGAGCCACAACAATCAAAGCCTTAACAATTTTAGTGTCAAACAAACTTTCACTCTAAGTAAGTCGGTGGAAAAATTCCGAATTATCTAAGGGAATATTAAGTGGCGCGCTCTGAGTTAAAGTGTAACTGCTCACCGCAACTTTGTTGCGGTGAGCAGTTACCACAAATGGCTACAACCTAATTATCGACTATGAACGAAAACTCTTTTTATTCAGGCGGAGAGTTCCTCAATAAATAGACTCTCCGTTAAACCCTAGGCGATCGCATTTATCATACACAGAAAAGAGTGGACTCTTTTCTCAGATCCACTCTCTGTTAAACTCTCTTAGCCCTAGCTTTAACAAGCTGGAGTTAAGTCCTTATTTTACCTAGTCCTTAATGATTCTCTTGTCATGAATGACCACTTTGTCCTTGAGTTCAGGACTGCCGGAGATGTGAATATCGCTATCCTTATTTCCCTCTGCGTCGGATTCGGCTAGATATTTGGCAGATGACTTAACATCATGCGCTGCACGTTTAGCAGATTCGGCTGCATTTTGGGCAGATGATTTAAAATCATGCGCTCCACCTTTAGCAGATGGGGTTGCATTTTGCGCAGAGGACCTAAAATCAGGCACTGGAGGTTTAGCAGATGGGGTTGCATTTTGGGCAGAGGATTTAAAATCATACGCTGCACCTTTAGCAGATGGGGTTGCATTTTGGGCAGAAAATTTAAAATCATGCGCTGCACCTTGAGGAGATGGGGTTGCATTTTGGGCAGATGACTTAACATCCTGCTTAAAATCATGCGCTGCATCTTTAGCAGATTCGGTTGCATTTTGGGCAGATGACTTAACATCCTGCGCTGCACCTTTAGCAGATTCGGCTGCGTTTTGAGCAGATGACTTAATTGATTCAGCGGCACTCTTGCCAGATGACTTAAGCGATTCGGCTGCACTTTTTATAGATGGTTCAACTGCTTTCGCTGTATCTTTTACAGTCGATCTAAGATCCTTAGTTGCGCCCTCAATTTCCTGAGCTACAGCTTTGGCAGAAGGCTTAATTTCATCGGCAGTGCTCTTAATAGAGTCCGCTGCACTTTGTACAGAAGGCTTGATACCTTCGACTGTCTGCTTGACAGAATCTTTTACTTCTCTAATCGTAGGTTTGACTTCCTCAGATGCGCTCTTGACTGCATCTACTACAGAAGGCTTGGCTTCCTTAACAGTCTGATCGACAGATTCGGCTATACTTTTAATCGAAGGCTTGGTTTCCTCAACAGTCTCCTTGACTGCTTCTGCTGTAGCTTTGATAGATGGTTTAACTTCCTCAGCAGTTTCCTTTACTACTGTCCCTAGCTCTTCCACAGTGTGTGTAATACCGTCTGCTACAGCGTGTGCTGCATCCCCTAAATTATCTACAGCACGGTTAACAGTATCAGCAGTACCTTTACCAATCATAGCGCCCGCAACTGACCCTGCTACAGCACCAAGAATTCCTCCAGAGCGAGCACCGAGTATACCACCGACTGCAGCTCCAGCTATCCTCGCACCAAGGCCTGAGCCTGATGATTGATCTTCCGTTGATTCTGCATTTTCGTTAGTCTGAGCCTGAAGCTGCTGGTTTTCGCTATTGTCAACTTTCTTTTCTTGGAAGTCAGGATTGGCTTCAGGCTGGTTAAAAGGCTGCTTATTATCAGTCATAGATATGCTTGGGTCTTACTACTACATTCACTAGGCTAACTATTTTCTTCTCAGAAAATCTACTGCCTAAGAACTAGATTTGGACTGTTACTTAAGAAGTAGATTCTTAGAGGTGCTGACCGCTAGCGCGGTAGCTGCTCGCAGGGTAAGCTCATCTAATTTGGTATAAATCTTACTTGACAAAAAGGGCAAGATATAAAGGAAGCTCCTGTCAATAGCGGTTCTTTTGAACCCATTTGAGATATTTTGACGATGGACAGACAACGAGCGATGGATAGATAACGGACTATGGATAGACAACGGGCGAGAATAACTCATGTATACAGAGTTGTTAAGAGATTAACTATTTATATCTTAAACTAACGAATGTTTATTAAACATCTCTTATAATTACAGGTGTAAATGCTTAATAATTAGATAAAAAAGTTAATTCTTATAGATTACAAATCAATTCTTAAGAACAATAAAAGTATATTTTATGTGTGAAACATCATAATAAATGATTGAATTAATTGATTTGGTTTGTAGACGTTGCTGATTTATAGTAGGAAAGGCTAAATATGCAAGTCAGAGAAACCAGTATTTACAAAGCGTCTGGATTTTCAACTGATTTTTTTCATACCCTGATTAAGCAACGCCAGATTTGGGAGTGATCTAACTCACGATCGAACTCTTGGAACAGCAACTTGACCACTTTAGCCGCCAGAGGCGATCGCACTTACGTGTAATTTTGCATAAGTTCGATCGCCCCCAACAAACTCAGCACAATCCAATTACTACCGGATCAGCGCTCAAAGTACCCGATATCGACTACAGTAAACACAAAATATTATTGGCGGTGATTTGAGTGATTGAGACTTTAGCAACAGGAATCGCAGCAGCCGGTTCGCTGCTAGCATTGGGCGGATTGGGCCTAGAGTTGAACTATCGCCGGACTGGAAGTGCAAATAAACTAGAACTAACAGCCGGAGAATGGCACTTAGCCATCTCGGAACCCAACCGCTATCTTTTAGTCGGGGAAATGGAGTTCCGCAACCTGACACAGCGCTTTGAGATTATGTTGCCGGAAGTGCGGGCACAGGTGAAACTGCTGTCAGACGGAAGTTTGGATGGCGTTACCTCCGAGACAAAGGTGATTCCTTGCCACAAAGAGGCAGCAGCCAGAGCAGACGATTACTGGTTCGGCTATATTGTTAAAGCCCAAAAAAACACAAAAATTAAAGTTTCTGTAGACATTCAAGGGCAAGATTTAACCAAATTGCAGTCAGCTTGGGTGCAAGTACACTTCGTCACCTACGGCCCAGGCGGCCGCATCCCGAAAGTCCGTAACGTAGTAGTCCCGCTGCAATTTCCCAACTCGGACACCGTACCCATCGCCAGAAATGTCGGAGTTGCAGAAGTCTTGCCGATTCGCACGCACATACTGGCGGAATTGGACAATCCCGTCGAAATTGTCAAGCGGTACGTGCTGCCGCGCGCCCAGAAAGGCGATATTGTTGCCCTAGCAGAAACTCCCCTAGCTTTGATGCAGGGACGCTATCGCCATCCCAGCGAAGTCAAACCAGGATGGGCGGCAAAGCGAGTGTGTTTGTTTTTCTTGCCCACGTCGAGTTTGGCCACAGCTTGCGGAATGCAAACGTTGGTTGATGTAGTCGGCTCTTGGCGCGTAGTAGCAGCATTTGCGATCGGCGCTGTGGCCAAAATATTTGGCAAACCGGGAGTCTTTTACCAACTAGCAGGGGAACAAGCCAGGCTGATCGACGACGTTACCGGGACTTTGCCTCCCTTCGACCAATTTATTGTCCTCGGCCCGGACAATCCCCAGAAAGTTGTAGAAGAAATTCAACGAGAAACCGGACTTGCGGCGGCGATCGTAGACGCTAATGACTTGAAAGCAGTTAAGATATTAGCAGCGACCTCCGATTTATCGGTAACATTCTTAGAGCAAGCCTTGCGAAGCAACCCCGCCGGGAATGGTGACGAGCGCACACCAGTCGTTGTAATTCGACCTCTGCCACAAAAATCTTGAGTTGAAAACAGAAAATTAAAAATTCAAAAAGATGATTTGAAATTTTTAATTTTCGATCGCGCAAGAAAGGGAGAAGAATCTAAAGTTATAAGTTTTGAACTCAAAATTTACCCATTCAAAAGTCAAAACTACTCTAACTCTTCCCCTTTCTGAATTTTTATTTTTAAATTTCCATTCCCCACTTTTATGCTATGACTTCATTTCCCTCCCAAAACCAAAACCAGGTTGTGATTCGCCCGTTTCAGTATCGCGACATCGAGGTGATGGAACAACTGTGCGCGGAAACAGCCGAAGAGCCAGAAAACAGCAAGGGCGGAAGCTGCGACGTGGTACTAGGTAAAAAGTTGCAGCAGATTCGTCGCTGGTACGGACTACTAAAGATTTTTAGCTTGTTTCCCAACCCTTGTCAGTCCCTGTTCCGTGCCCACGTTGCCGAAGAAGAGGGGAGCGTTAAGGGCATAATTCAGATTTCTCCTTTCAACCGCACCCGCAGCACTTGGCGGATCGATCGCATAGGAGTAGACCCTGAAGCCCGCAGCAAAGGAATTGGTTCCATGCTGCTGCGGTACTGTTTTGAGGCAGTCTGGGAGGCGCGGACGTGGCTGTTGGAAGTGAATGTCGGCGACAAAACTTCCTTGGCTTTGTATCGGCAGAACGGGTTTCAGCCTTTGGCCCAGATGACATACTGGACGATCGCCCCTGAACGCCTGCAAGAAATGGCT
Organism: Microcoleus sp. Pol12B4; assembly: GCF_036701385.1. Lineage (NCBI taxonomy): Bacteria > Bacillati > Cyanobacteriota > Cyanophyceae > Oscillatoriales > Microcoleaceae > Microcoleus > Microcoleus sp. Pol12B4. Next base: position 6,259 of record NZ_JAUBQR010000139.1, read on the forward strand.
TCCTCGACCCCAGATTTGCCCAACCTGCTGCCCGTCAGCAACGCAGACGCTCAGTTGCTCTACCAACTGGATACCGCGTCTATGCCGCCGCTGGTGCGCCAAGTATTCGATCGCCACATTCAAGATTTCAAAACCAGTTTTTTCGGCGCTTTAGTCGAAGGTGTCAGACAGTGGCTGGGCAAAACCGAGGTAGTCAGCGGCTACGTGTTTGAACCGCAGCGCAAAGCCGCGATCGGCTATTTTCAGGTGCAGCTATCCCGCAACGGCCAGCAACCGCACGTCGCTCAGTTGACTGTACACCCCGCCTACACTTGGCTTTACCCAGAGCTGCTGTCCCAGATGGCGCGCCTTGTTCAAGATTTCCCGGTTCAAAGCCTGCAACTGGCTTCCGCTGACTATCAGCCGGAACGGGAAGCTTATTTAGAGCAATTTGGAGCAGTGCGCGTGGAACACAGTTTGCTGATGTCTCGATCGGTGTGGCACAAATTGCGCGAGTCCAAGTTGGTCTCTCTCGAAGGACTCCAGCTATCAGAAATGTTGCAAAGCTTCCAGCCAACTCGCAAACCCGTACCGGGCCGGATGTCCTGGCTCGGCCCGATGGCTGGGGAAGCAGCAGCAGGGCCCGCATCCTCTGAGATTAAACCTTTGTTGGCTGACTCAGGAAACAGCCAAACGAATCAAGTTAACCCCTTGAACTTCCCGAATTCCGAATCAGCAGCAACTGATGGCAGCAGCATTTTGCCTTTAAATCTGCCAGAGTTGCCTCTTGACGGTGGCTGGCCCGGAGAACTCAATTCTTAATAAGTGAAAGCAGAAGGTAAAAGGTATAAGGCAGAAAAAAATAGAATTAATCATCCAAAAAATTCCTTTTTTCTGTCATAATCCGAAAAACTCCCTTCTGCTTTGGATTAATATCAACTTAAGATTACCTATCTTCTTCTTACTTTCTTCTCTTATTACTGCGCGTTATTCGCGTCTTCGCGGTTCGTTAAATAAGATTATTTCCGCAAAAAACAGTAAATCTAAAATCTAAAATCTAAAATCTAAAATTGATTGATTGATAATGTCCAACGATAAATTATGGATTTCAGCACTGGGATTAGATATCGGCCTCAAACGAGTCGGCATCGCCGGGTGTGACGGCACAGGTTTAATAGCTACGGGCATTACAACACTGGTACGATCGTCCTTCGATCGAGACGTAGCTTATCTCCGAGAGATCGTCCGAGAGCGGAGAGTGCAAATTTTGGTTGCAGGCTTGCCCTACTCCCTGAGCGGAGAATTAGGCACTCAAGCCCGACAAGTCCAGAAATATGCTACTCGCATCGCCACAGCCTTAGAGCTCCCCCTAGAATACGTGGACGAGCGCCTGACTTCGGTTGAGGCAGAGGAATTGATGAAAACACAAGGGATTTTGGTGTCGCAAAATAAGGGTGCGATCGATCGCAAAGCAGCGGCCCTGATTTTGCAGCAGTGGCTAGACGAGCGGAGGCAAAATATCTCCGCCCTTCCCAATCCTTGATAGCTGGTAACAAAGGCGTGATATCCTGGTTGTGCAAGTTTGCTACGCACACCTGTAACCCTTGACAAACTGGAGAAAATTCTGGTGTACCTCGGTACTGAAGAAGCACAAAATCGTGATTTGTCCTCAGTGTCGCTTGCTGACTCGACTGAGATTTAAACGCTGCTCTCCTCGTCTGTGGAAAAGGCAGCGAGTCTGGCGGTTTAAGCTGGTGGACTGGCGATCGCCCACTTAGCCAGAATATCGCCACGAAAATTCCCCATTGTCAAGGAAACGTTACTGAATTATTGACGGAAAATAAGATACACGCGATGTCCTCATCCCCATACCGCAAAAAAGAGAATGGCAATTCCAACGAAGAGTCCGTCACCTTGACGGATGAAGTTGGGCGATCGCTGACTTGCAACATAGAATATTCTATGAACCTAGAAGGTCAAGAATACGCTTTGCTGCTTCCGATTGACTCACCCGTAGAAATTTTTACCTGGCAGGGAGACGATACCGACGAAGCAGCAATTCCTGTAGAAGACGAGACCGAAATTGACAAAATTTTTGAGACAGCTAAAGTTGTCCTGCAAGAGCAGAACTTGACGCTCCGACGCACAGCGGTGACGCTGACTGTGGTTGGCGAATTGCCGGAATTTCCCGAAGAGGATATGGCATCCGATGTCGATCCAGATGAGGAGTCGGAGTTCGAGGAGCTGATGTGGCTGACCAGTTTCTACCACGAAGAACAGGAATATGCCATTTATACGCCTCTAGACCCGTTCTTTATCTTGGCTAGAATGGATGAGGACGGCAAGCCAGAATTGCTCTCGGAAGAAGAGTTCCAAAGGCTGGAACCGATGTTACCTATGCTGGAAGACCAGTTCTTTGACGAGCTTGATTAGATATTAATTGCAGGCACAAGGCCTGATGGCAAAAAGCAGAATTTTTTACTATTTTATAAAAAAGTAAACTGCTCCCCCGATCGAACTTTTCCGAGATAGCAGCTTCTGCCTTCGCGATCGGGCTTTTGAATTGGGCCGCGTGAATTGGGTCTTTTAAAGGGCTTGTATTCGTAACTTTTCGGTCATCAATCGCAGGTCATCAGTCATTAGTCGCTAGTTAACCGCCGCTTATCCAGGACAACGGACTATGAATAAAGAACAAATGACAAAAGGCAGCGCGCGCGAGAGCCGAAAAGGTACTCCGCAAGTCTCTAAATGGTTGTTTTATCTGGCGTTGCTGCCGGCACTCTGGGGGGTTTGCGCTTGGCAAGGCTGGGCTTGGTGGAGCTGGGCTTCGGCGCCGCCTAAAATCACATCCTCATCCGGGAATCCGGCAGAGGATGCTGCTGTTTCGATCCAAATCCCGGAGGGTACTCCCAGTCAAAAAATTGGCCGGGATTTAGAGGCCGCGGGGTTGATTCGATCGAGCTCGGCATGGAATATGTGGGCCCGCTGGCTGACTCTGCAAAACCGCGAGGGAGGTTTTCAAGCAGGAACTTACCAACTGTCGCCTACTCAGCCTCTAAGTGCAGTTGCGGACAAAATTTGGAAGGGCGAAGTCGTACAGCAGAGTTTCACGATTCCAGAAGGGTGGTCGCTGCAACAAATGAGTGCTTATTTTGAAGCGCAAGGTTTTTTCCCGGCTAAAGAGTTTATGGCAGCCGCGAGTCAAATTCCTTACGCTCAATACCCTTGGCTGCCGAGCGGATTGCCTCATTTGGAAGGTTTTTTGTACCCGGATACTTATCAGCTAGACGGCGATAGAATTACTCCTCAAGCTGCGATCACACAAATGCTCACCCGTTTCGAGCAGACAGCTTTGCCGATATATCAAAAAAATCAGAATAATACGAAGCTCTCTCTCAAAGAATGGGTGACTTTGGCGAGTATTGTAGAAAAAGAAGCTGTGGTTGCTTCCGAGCGGAACCGCATTTCTGGAGTGTTCAACAACCGTCTGAAAAAGGGTATGGCGTTGGGATCTGACCCGACAGTTGAATACGCTCTCGGCATCAGGCAAACTAAGGAAAAGCCTTTGACTTTCAAGCAGGTGGAAACCCCTTCTCCTTACAATACTTATATAAATCCAGGACTACCCCCAACTCCGATCGCATCTCCAGGAATAGCAAGTCTGGAAGCGACTCTGACTCCAGAAAATACAGAATACCTGTATTTTATGGCTCGATATGACGGCACTCACATTTTTAGCCGCACGCAGGCGGAACACGATGCTGCGATTGCTAAAGTTGACCAGCAGTTGCGATCTACTCAATAGATAGGGGATGACTAATACAAAAGTAAAAAGTCAAAAGTCCAAAGCAAAAGCAATAATTATTCACTTTTGATTTTTTACTTTTTTAATCTTTAACTTCCAATTTCTTATTTCTCAATCTAAACCTAAAATCTAAAATCATTATGACTTGGGGTAAAATACTACAGCCTGACTTAGTTCTCGGCGATTCAGTCATGAAGTTAACGGCTGATATTCTTCAGGAATTTAATATTAAAGGATTAGTTTTGGATGTGGACGAAACTCTCGTTCCCATCACGGCCATGAATGCTTCTCCTGAACTCACTCTGTGGGTGGAACAAATAAAACCCGTAGTATCGCTGTGGTTGGCCAGCAATAATTTAAGCCAGACTCGGATCGGTCGGATTGCTGAGTCTTTGAATCTACCATATATCACGGGTGCGGCTAAGCCGTCCCGCCGCAAGTTGCGAAAAGCTATTAATGCAATGAATTTGCCGGTGGAACAGGTGGCGATGGTGGGCGATCGACTTTTTACTGATGTTTTGGCAGGCAATCGTTTGGGTATGTTTACTATTTTAGTGGAACCAATGGTTGATGCTGGGTATGCGCTTCGCAAGTATCCGGTGCGCTCTTTTGAAGTTTGGGTTTCTCAAGCTTTGGGGGCTTCTCTTGATAGCAGAAATTAGAAAGATTTAAATGACTCAAACTATTGTTGTTAAAATAGGAACTTCGACGCTGACTCGATCGACTACGGGAAACTTAGCTCTTTCAACTATTGCTGCATTGGCCGAAATTTTAGCTGATTTGCGGCAGCAAGGCCATCGAGTAGTTTTGGTGTCTTCGGGTGCGGTTGGAGTTGGCTGCGCGCGCTTGGGTTTGACGGAACGCCCGCGAAACATTGCTCTGAAACAGGCTGTGGCGGCTGTGGGCCAAGGGCGGCTGATGCGGGTGTACGATGACTTGTTTACTACTTTGCAACAGCCGATCGCTCAAGTATTGCTCACCAGGGGCGATTTAGTGCAGCGTAACGGTTATGTTAACGCTTGCAATACTTTTCAGCAACTGCTCAGGTTGGGCGTGATTCCGATTGTCAATGAAAACGATACAGTAGCCGTAGACGAGCTCAAATTTGGCGATAACGACACGCTTTCGGCGCTAGTAGCGAGTTTGGTAGAAGCAGATTGGTTGTTTGTGCTCACAGATGTCGATCGGCTGTATTCCGCCGATCCGCGCAGCAATCCCGACGCGCAGCCGATCGCCCTAGTCCAAAGTATGGCACAGCTCACAGAATTTCAGGTGCAAACAGGAGATTCCCGCAGCGGTTGGGGAACCGGCGGAATGGTGACAAAAATTGAAGCGGCGAGAATAGCAACTGCATCGGGAGTGCGGACTGTCATCACTGACGGCTGCTTTCCTGGTAATATCGAGAAAATACTCAAGGGAGAGTTGATCGGCACTCAATTCGAGCCTCAGCCGCGGCCTGTAAACGCTCGCAAACACTGGATAGCTAACGTGCTAATTCCGGCAGGAAAACTATATTTAGACGCGGGTGCTGTCAAGGCAATTTCCCAGGGCGGAAAATCGCTTTTAGCTGCGGGTATTGCTCAAGTAGAAGGAGAATTTCAAGCTGATGATTCCGTGCAGTTGTGCGACACAACAGGCAAGCAAATTGCTAGAGGACTTGTGAATTATAGCAGTTTAGAATTGAGACAAATCCAGGGCTGCAAGTCCGATAAAATTGCTGAGATTTTAGGCTATGCAGGCGTAGAAACGGCGGTACACCGAGATAATTTAGTGATTGTTTAAACTAACAAATATCGAGACAGTCGATCGCGCAATGAGCGAAGGCAGAAATTGAAGATATTTGCAGCACAGTCTTGCAAGAATTTGTTTGGCTGTGTCTGAACAGCTCGTTCATCGCTTCTGTAAACACTTCAAATAAATTTTGTGCTAATTCTAAAGCTGCTTGGTATTCCGCATCTGTAAGTTTGATTTCTGCTAAAATTTGCAACATCTCTGGCGTGTTTAAAAGGTGATAATTTTCTAAACCCCCATAAGATCCTCCAAAATCAACAGATTCTTTTTGGTTAATTTGCTGTAATTCCATTACCACTGCTAGCGCCGCCTCAAAAAAAACTTGGGCAGTTCCTTCGAGGAGTTCCACTAACACCAGTTTCTGAATGGGAGAAGCTTTCCAAGCGTAGCGTTCGATCACTGAACAGAGCGATCGAGTTTTTTTAGTTTCTTCACCCCAAAGCAGTCTGAAATCGCCGTAACTCATTAATTGGTTTAAGCCCAGTTCCTCTAGGTATTCTAGATAGTCGTGCCAATAATAGTTTTTTTTATAAGTATATTTATTAATGAGTTCCTGAACTTTGTTATTACTAGAAGATTCTCGCAGCACATATTTATTTAAATCGCTCAATCCCACAGCCAAAGGAGCGAGTACAGGTGCAAAAATTAGTCGTTGATTCGCGTGAATGTGTTTGTTGGCTAGAAAGTCAAACAAGGGCAATTTTGCAAACTCTTGCTTTTTGGTTTCAATGAATGCTACAATGCCTTTCATACTTTTTTCGCCTGAATAGTTGCTGTCAAGATCATCTTCATATCTCCGTTAATTATCTATATTTTCGAGCCTAAAGAATTGTGTTTATTATCATATATATTTGTATTTGAGATCATAGGTAAGAGTGTTGGCAGTCACAGGAAACAGTGACTTGTATCATATTGTGCCAGAAGTTCGAGCATCTTGTTGCCTAGAGATAAAATGTTCTAAATTTAGATTGCATATTTCAGGCGTTGCTCAAAGCCACCCCACAAGAGTTTGATTATTTACCGATAATTTAAAGCATGATTAACTTATATGGGCAAGTGAGGATCCTGTTCGCACTGCTAAAAAATGCCTTTTACAAAATCGCGGTGATCCATGCAAATCAGTCCTAGACGCATAGAAGTCTCGAAACCTGGTTTCTTCGGAGATTCATCGTTACTCAATAAAAAATTTTCTGAGAGACCCGGTTTCTTTAACCCTTGCTTTTATTGCTTCTTCCCTCTTTTCTCTTCCCTCTTCTTATTCCTTATTCCTTCTTCCGGCGGCCATAACTCTCCAAATGACAATTTCCAATTCTCAGAATTGCCTTTAGGTGCGTTCTGAGTTACTCTATCTTTTGGATCAGTTAACACAATTATAGGAGTTAATCTTGGAACGGACTTTTTTAGCGATTAAGCCCGACGGCGTACAGCGCGGACTCGTCGGCGAAATTATCGGTCGTTTTGAAGCCAAGGGCTTTAAGTTAGTTGGCATGAAGCTGATGACGGCGAGTCGCGAACTAGCGGAACAACATTATGATGTTCACAAAGAAAAACCCTTCTTTGCTGGATTGGTAAACTTTATCACTTCAGGCCCTGTAGTGGCGATGGTGTGGGAAGGTGACGGCGTTGTGGCGTCGGCGAGAAAAATCATTGGCGCCACAAATCCTCTGAATGCAGAACCAGCGACAATTCGGGGAGATTTTGCCGTCAATGTCGGCCGTAATCTCATTCACGGTTCTGATGCTGTCGAGACTGCCCGTGCGGAAATTAGCCTTTGGTTCAAGGAAGAAGAATTGAGTGCTTGGACACCTTGTTTAACTCCTTGGATTGTGGAATAGTTTTGATATTCTCCCGGTGGTTAATCGGGAGATATAGCCTTTCTCAAACAGATGAAATATCATGCTTTTGACTCACTCATAACCGTAAAATATAGAATAGTTTGAGATTTTTACTCGTTACCAAAAGCTTCCGGGTAACGAGAAGAAAAAATGTTAATTGGAACTTAAAAACTCCAAATAATTATTAGTCAATTCTTTGACTGCTAATTCGTAAAACTGCTGACCTTGTTCGGGGGTTGCCAATGCCGGATTTGAACCCATTCTTCCGTCGGGAAATCGGCGTCGGAAGTCAGCAGCACCGTAAATTTTGTGCCCGGAAGCAACTTCTTCCGAAAGCGGAGCTTGCTTTATTGCTTCTGGATAAAGGTACTGGGTTAAGGCGATTTCGCTGGGGGTGGCGTGAGAACCTTCTTGGTTTCCGTATAATTCTTTTGCTAGTTTGTAGACTGAGCCGCACATGAACCAGTTGCCGATTTGACACTGGATTTTATCGGCATTTGGTAGATTCAAGTCCGACAAATGCGCGTAACTCTCGGAAAATGCTGCTTTCATGGTGGCAATGTTGCCACCGTGACCGTTAATGAAGAAATATTTCTCAAATCCAGCTTTTGCCAAAGATGTGATATGGTCCCTGATTACCAATATCAGAGTCTGCGGTCGCAGGCTGATTGTGCCGGGAAAGCTGGTGTGGTGCAGGGCCATGCCGACATTAATTGTAGGGCCGATTAAGGCATTGGCAGCTTCGCCGACACCGCGGGCGATCGCCTTGGCAGCAAGGGCGTCAGTCCCGATCAAGCCGGTGGGCCCGTGCTGTTCGGTGGAGCCGATCGGGATAATTATGCCTCGGGAGCTTTCTAGATAAGCTTCTACCTCGGGCCACGTACTCAAATGCAGCAACATGATAGGCAGTCTACAAAATTTTTACTTGCTATCGTCGATCGTAGCCGGCACGGGAAGAAAAAGGAATTTGAACCAACTTATTATTGTATTCTTAAAAAAAGCCCTACAGTGCGATCGCAACTTTACCGTTATATTACTTAACGTTAATAATTTAACCACTTGATGGCCAAAACTTTACCTTTTAATAACCTTTTAAGAGTAGTATAACAAGCATATCCCTCTAGATTGGGTGTTACGTGGTCAATTAACAGCGGGCAATGTTTTATGAAATTAACACCGACCCCGAAAAATGACCAGACTTCTGTGGCCTGGACGCAGGCAGACAGCGCGGTTCCGACAACTGCTCTACGGCTGTATTCCTTACACGAGCAAGTAGCAAAGGTCGAGCGCGTGTCTGTGGGATGGACTGGCGAAAGATTCTAAGCGATCGAACAAATGGCGATCGTACAAGCGATCGCAGCGCGAGAGTACCTCAGCTACTGAAGAAGGTACCTCCCGCTAGCCACATACAAACATCACTCCCACTGATATTTATGTCTTCTGCTGAATTAAGCGAAAGTCCTTCAAGGTTGGCTGTTGGACAAGCCGGCCGTATCTTGTTATTGGAAGGTGAAGATCTGTTGCGGGAAATGCTAGCTTTAGCCCTTAAAGAACAGGGCTATGAGGTGGTGGTTACTAGCGACGGGCGCAACGCTCTGCCTTCTGTACAGGCTTCTTCGTCATACCATGGTGAATTGGCCTTTAACCTGTTAATTATGGATTCAATTAACGGTTTAGATCTGTGTCGAATGTTACGGCATCAAGGAAATCCCGTCCCTATTTTGATTATCGGTGCTAGAGGAAGTGCCAACAATTGCGCTTTTTACCTCGAAGCCGGATCGGATGATTATCTGACCAAGCCTTTTGGAATGCGGGAGTTTATCGCTCGCTGTCGAGCGCTGATGCGGCGCCAGCGCCTCGGTCGCTTACCGGAACCGAGGATGCTGCAATATAAGAGCATAACTCTATATCCTGAAGAGTGCCGCGTGTTGGTTCGTGGTCTGGAAGTGAAATTTTCTCCTAAACAGTTTCGCTTACTAGAACTATTTATGAGTTATCCCCGGCGAGTTTGGTCTCGTGATCAGTTGCTGGAAAAAATTTGGGGTCAAGATTTTATCGGAGATAGCAAAACAGTTGACGTTCACATCCGCTGGTTGCGCGAAAAGTTGGAATTAGATCCGGGCCAACCGGAATATATCATTACGGTACGCGGGTTTGGGTATCGATTTGGTTAAATTTTTAAATCAGTTGTAGGGTGGCAAATTGCAGTCGAATAGACAAATAAGGACACAAAAATGTTGTGTCCTTATTTGTCTATGGAGGGTGTGCAATACAATAGCTTGGAGGTGCAACCAGTAGATATCTTCCAGCAACTGTTTCCCTTCTCTTTTACCCTGGGCGATCGGTATAAATCAAAACTCCCCTGTCCACTGCCAACAATGGAGTTTCGAGCAATCTCCTGCAACCGCAACAGCCGCCACCATATCTGAACTCGGGATTAATTCAATTAAAGACCATCTCGATGCTTCTTCGGGGTTGTCTTCAACATTTAACAGCGCGGCAGGTTCTCCTGGTGCGAGGCTGACATCAAACTGATTCAGGGGAAGAGAAAGTCCTTTACCAACTGCTTTGATATAGGCTTCTTTGCGAGTCCAGCAGGTAAAAAAAGCGCGGGGTTGAAGATGTTCTGGGAGCGAAAGCAAGACAGTATTTTCTAATGGTGAAAAAAACTTTTTAGCAATTTCCAGGCAAGGAAAGTGGGTATTTATGCCTTCAATATCGACACCAATATCTCGATTTTTGGTAATAGCAATTAGAGCCATGTTTCCTGAGTGAGACAAATTGAAACGCAGGGTATTTCCCCCTTGGGCGGCGATGAGAGAGGGTTTGCCATAGGGGTTGTACTCAAAGCGCAAAATGTGAGAATTTATGTTAAGATAGCGACTTAGAATCGCTCTCAGCGCGCCACGACTCACAATAAATTGCGATCGACCTTTGGGAAAGTGAAAACTATTGGCTTTTGTCCCCTCGTCTGCTGAGAGAGTCTGTTGTAAACTCTGCAAGCAAGATTCTGTTTGAGCCAGAGAGACGCGCCAAACATGAATTTCGCCCAGATCCAATGTCAAGTCTTGGGGTGGAGAATTCCACGAATCAAAAGCAGTAATCATGTATTTATCTTCTTTTCAGAGTCTCCTCATCCAGCATTCCCAGAAACAGGCATCTTGCCTGTTCTACTTTTAGAAACAGCCAAGATGCTTGTTCTACAACAGATAAATTTCAATCCCAAGGGTTAATAAATCCAACTTTGCACAACTTTTCCCGCTAATTGCTGTCCCAACCAAGGCGTATTTGCCGATCGCGACTTCAGACTTTGCCCGTCAACAGTCCAACTCATTTCCGGGTCAAACAAAATCAGCTCAGCAGAGACTCCCGGTGCAACCATGGGGGGCGTTTGTCCGAGACAAACGGCAGGGCCTGCGCTCAAAACTCGCCACAGTTGTAAAGCCGAAAATTCGCCAGTTTCTACCAGTCCGTGCCATAGCAAAGGCAAAGCTAATTCCAAGCCGATCGCCCCGGGCGGACTATCAGCAAAAGCCACAGTTTTCTCCTCATAAGTATGCGGGTTGTGGTCGATCGCGATCGCATCAATTACGCCATCTTTCACAGCTTGAATCAGCGCTAATTGGTCGCTGAGATTCCCCAACGGCGGTTCTAGGCGTAAATTCGGATCGTAGGGCAACGAAGCAGTCAGAGCATTTTTCGCACCGGAATCTTGAGAGTTTCCTGAAATTGCCCCGACATTCAACAGCAAGTGCATCCAAGTCACACTCGCAGTCACCGGCAAACCTCGCGCCTTCGCATCTCGAATCAATTCGACGCTGCGCGCTGTAGAAACCCGCATAATGTGCACTCCTGTGCCCGCAGATGCCACCAACTCCAGGATTGCCGCCAAAGCCGAAGTTTCCGCACTCGCCGGAATTCCTGGTAAACCCAAGCGTACCGACAGCGCACCCTCCCTCACCGCGCCATTTCCTGCCAAAGTTTGATCGCACGGCCACAAAGCCACAGACTTGCCCAAAGGCTGGATATACTCCAGCAAACGCCTCACCAGAGCTGGATTAGACAGCGGCAAACCGTCCGCAAAACCCACCACTGCACAGGAGGCCAGCTCGCCCAACTCTGCCATCTGCTGCCCTTTAACGCCCGCTGTCAGCGCTCCCCAAAAATACAAGCGGGGCAGCCCGGGCGGCAAATTGCGGATATTTTGCTGCAACAATGCTAAACCAGCCAAATTGTCAACAGGTGGCGAGGTATCCGGTAAAATCGCCACTCGCGTAAAACCCCCAGCCGCCGCAGCCTGCATCAAAGATTCCAGGGTTTCCCGATCCTCAAAACCCGGTTCTCCGCTGTGACTGTAGATATCAGTTAACCCCGGCCCCAAAATCAGTCCCCGGCAATCCCGCACTTCGGTGTCAGGGGGAAACTCAGCAATTTTTTCCTCAACTGCTTTGATATCACCTTCAGCAATCAGAATATCAGCGATGCGATCGCTCCCTGAAACTGGATCTAGCACTCGTAC
>NZ_JAUBQR010000140.1:0-18163 GCF_036701385.1 Microcoleus sp. Pol12B4
GTACGTGTATGATTTTCTCTAGTTCTTCATAGGTTGATGTATGGTTAATAGTTAGAGCTAATTTTTTGAAAGCGTACAGGCAGTCACCGAATACCTTAGTACCGCCCATCTTGGTATACAGAGCGGCTAGTACATCCTTGGTACTAAAAAGCTTGTCAGCGGGCAACAGCGCATAAAAGCGCCCGTAAACCGACGTGTATGTTGCCTGCTGACTCACTGAAGTACGATCGCGCTTGTTGCGCTTCTTGTCCGTACCGCCCCAATAAAGTGCTTCTACTTTGGCTATTGCCTCACCAAAGGTGAGTAAATCATTACGAATGACGTTTACTTTGAGAATCTCGCGATCGTACCACGCCAGAAACTCAGATTCAGTGTGCAAGCGTTTGAGAGCGTCTGCTACTTGTAGGGCTTTTGCAGCAGCGCTGGTGATACCCTGCATGGTGCAAGACTCCCCCACCGTCCTCTCAATACGCTTGGAACCGACCGTAATCTGAAACGACAGGTAAGTATTTGTACCCTTGCGGGTTTGCTTGATGCTTACACCTTTAGGTGCTGCCTTCTGGCACTCCCTCAGATAAGCGCGGATGCGCTCGTGTCCTATATCGTGATTTTCTTCCCTCAAAGTTCCCCCTCTTGCTGGTGAGTATGGTAATTTGAGAGAGGTTGAGAGACCGGAGTGACTTACCTATAAATGTTAGGGCTAACTCTTTGGTAGTAGGTTCAAATCCTACATTACCCATTCGATAACTCAATATCAACAGTTCCAGCCGTTTTTAGCCGTCAAGCCGAGAACGGCTTTAACTTTTGCTGCTGACGGCTGACTTTTGAATTTGGTGACGACTAAATTTAACATTCTGTGGCGGATATCTCAAAAGTTGGCACCCCATGCTAGAAAATTAATTTATTGATTTTCTTTTTTAGAACCCTGTATATGAAGCCTAAAATAACCAGCCCGATCGCCTGGCAGCAAGCTGAACTGCTGATGCAGCCAGCGATGATTCGAGTGCTCGACAACATCCGCAAACAATTAGAGGAGTCTGTGTGGACGGGCACTTATCAAGAAGTGCAGATTCCAATTCCGGGCTATCAACTAATTTTAGAGAATCAAGGCGAGCAAAGATGTGTCGATATTTGGGAACTTTGCTATCGAGTCTGCTTTGTCAACTACCAGCCCGCCCACACTCAACTGCAAAGCCAAGAAGTTGTAATTGATACTAGCTTGATTGAGGAGGACACGGGCGATGTAGATTGGAATCGTCTTGATGCCAAAGCCAGTCAATTAATACAAGAAATATTCGCCAATTTGAGCAAATAGTCATTTGTCAGTTGACAAGAAAGCAGTAGTTAACAGTCATCAGTCAACAGTCAACAGTCATCAGTCATCAGTCATCAGTCAACAGTCAACAGTCAACAGTCAACAAAATTTTATGCTGATTCAGGAATTGCACGACATTCAAGCAGCGGCCGGTGCTACTTTTGCAGAGTTAACAACCAAAGAAATTGTGCCAGTCAGTTTTGGTAATGACGCAGAAGCGATCGCAGCAACTAAAAAAGGTGCGGCTTTGTACGATCGCACTCACTGGGGACGCATTCAAATCTCAGACAGTGATCGCCTGCGGTTCTTGCACAATCAAAGTACCAATAACTTCAATATACTCAAACCCGGTCAAGGTTGCGACACCGTTTTCGTGACTTCCACCGCCCGGACGATCGACCTCGCCACCGCTTACGCGACAGAAGATGCCGTACTGCTGTTAGTTTCAGCCAACCGCCGCCGCCAACTGCTGGAATTGCTCGATCGCTATATTTTCCCAATGGATCGCGTCGAGTTAACAGATTTAATCGATACAACTGTTGCTTTCAGTTTCCTCGGCCCGGAAAGCACTCAACTACTAGAAAAAATCGGAGTTACCGAACTCAAAAATCAACCTTACGCTACTCACAAATTGATAAAATTTGCAGGTATGGAAGTCCGAGTTGCGGTTGGTAGCGGTTTAGCAACTCCCGGATACACCTTAATTGCGCCAGCAAGCGATGCAGCCAAGTTGTGGCATGAATTAGTTAAAGCTGGGGCCGTACCGATGGGCGATCGAGTTTGGGAACAACTGCGAATCGAACAAGGACGCCCCGCACCCGATTTTGAACTCACAGATGATTACAACCCCTTAGAAGCCCGCCTTTTACACACCATTACCTATGACAAAGGCTGCTACATCGGTCAAGAAACAATTGCCCGGTTGAACACCTACAAAGGAGTCAAACAGCAACTTTGGGGCGTGCAGTTAAGCGGTGCGGTTGAACCCGGAACAACCGTCACAATCGGAGAGGATAAAGTCGGCAAACTCACCAGTTTTACGGAAACTGAATCCGGCTTTTTTGGTCTTGCTTACATCCGCACAAAAGCGGGCGGCGAAGGACTGAAAGTGCAAGTCGGAGCGGTATCAGGGGAAGTAGTAAATGTACCTTTCTTGAGTTCCTAGTTGCGATCGATCGCCTGTTGGCGCCGCAGGGTCCAAAACTTTTTTATTGAGGTTGATTTAGGTGAAGTTTAACGCAATAAATTGACACGATTTTCTATATTTATAGAGATTTCCAAACAAACAACAGCAATAATTCTGCATTACAGTCGTCACAGAAAAAACTGAGTTTTTCAAGGAAAAAGTTTACATCGCGCTTAATTACAATTGGCCTGCGAGTAGGAATAATCTTTGCTGTATGAATCCCTCTTTTGTCACTCTGGGAAATTAAAAATGAGAGCCAAATTTTTAACTGTAGATAGAGCAAGGATTTGAGCATTTATTATCTAACAGAATGGCTGAAATCAAGATTTTTGGTAAAAGTCTTATGGTATAACCATCCCAGATTATTTCCTGCCGAAAGTGACAAAAGAGGGATGAATAGTGCAGATTTTTAGACGATTATAAAAAAACTTTAACTGAACAGTTTTCCCGTCGGAAAATTCGCTATCAGCTTCTGGGCTTTAGCCTGAATGGCTCGGGTAAAATTCCTAAGTTTGTTTTGGACTCGCTCCGCGATAAATTACAACTTGAAGGTGCGATCGATTACTTAAGTTAGACGATTGCTGCTTGGGGTCGATACATCAATAGTCATGATCAACAAGGGAAACCTATTCCCCTTGATAACCCATTAGCAGACATCCTCACTCAACGCGCCAGTTTGAGTGAATTAGATCCCAGACTATTACTCAAGCTATCGGAAATTTTTGGAGATTTAGTACACTCACCACGTTTCGTCGAGACTGTTGCTGACCAGTTGCGTAGTCTGCATGAGTTCGGTGCTAAAGCAACGCTAGCCCGATTGTTTTAGGCACCATCCGCCTCCGTGAGGAAACTTATTTGACACTGCCCCGGCTGCACTACGTTAAACCCCTGGAATTCTCCCGTCTAGCCCAGCTCTATGTCTACGAGTGCAAAGGGAAATTTAGCAGCCCGTACAGCGCAATATTTATTGAGGTCATTCTTTCATCTCTTCTCTCTTGCCAAAGCATCTATCTTAAGGCGGATTCTCCAGAGGAAGTAACTCAGGTTGAATAGAGAAGACCGTGTATGCATACGGATGGATATTCATGAAGCGCGACGCCAGAGGCAAGTTTGTTAGCAATTGGAAATCGGAGACGAAACAACGAGTGAGCGTATCTCTGACTAATACAGCATGGCGATCGCTAAATAAAGAGGCTCACAGGCGAGGAATTTCTCGCTCTGAAGTCATTGAAAACTTTGCCCGCACTCTTGAATGCGAACACTTGTTCCCTGCCCAAGAAACTGAGCACAAGGTGGCAACGATTCTGGAAAGCATTACGGATGCTTTTGTCGCCTTCGATCGCGATTGGCGCTACACCTATGTGAATCGTGCGGCGGCTAAAATCCTGCAGAAAACGCCGCAAGAGCTACTGGGAAAGCAGGTTTGGAATGATGTTTTTCCTGAGCTAGTCGGTACAATTCCCTATCGAGAACTACATCGGGCAGTGACGGAACAAGTCCCGGTTTCCTGGGAAGAATTTGGGGAATCTGTCGAGTTTTGGATAGAGGCAAATGCCTACCCATCTGCCGAAGGTGTCGCAGTTTATTTTCGGGATGTGACAAAGCGCAAACGCTTGGAATCCGAACTGCGGCAGCGAGAACAACAGTTCAAGATGGTGGCTGAAAATGCCCCAGACATTATTAGCCGAATTGATACAGAGTTTCGCCATATTTATGTTAGCCCTTCTGTAGAACTGGTAACAGGTATTCCATCAGGGCAATTTGTTGGCAAGACCAATGTTGAGCTAGGAATGCCAGAAGACCTTAATCGTTTTTGGCATGATAGTTTACGGCAAGTCTTTGCAACAGGGCAGGAACAGACAATTGAATTTAACTTTCCGACTCTAAATAGTATTCGATGGTATCAGGCACGTATTGTCCCCGAATTTGGCAGTGATGATTCTGTTGTATCAGTATTGAGTATTGCTCGTGATGTGACGGATTACAAACAGGTTGAACAGGCATTACGAGAGAGCGAAGAACGCCTGCAATTGGCACTGACGGCAGCTCAGATATTTGTCTGGGATATGGATTTGCAGAGCAATCAGGTGGTGTGTTCTGGTAATGCTCTAGAGGTTTGGGGTCTTCACGAAGGCACAGGAGAAGACTTTTTTGCTCTCGTTCATCCAGATGATCGACAACGGGTGATCCAAGCGGCCCAACAGGCAAGTGCTGGAGAACAGTCCTATATGCAGGAGTATCGGGTAATTTGTCCGGACGGCGTTGTGCGCTGGATCAATAGTCAGGGACAAGTTTATCTGGATGAAACCGGACGGGGAGTTCGCATGATTGGCGTTTCGGTTGATATCACAGAGCGCAAACAAATGGAAGCGGATCGCGATCGCCTTTTAAAACGAGAACAAACTGCCCGACTCGAAGCAGAAAGCGAACGCAAGCGGTTGTATGACATCCTGATGCAGTTCCCCGCCATGATTGGCATTGTTAAAGGTTCCGAGCTCGTGTATGAATTTGCCAATCCCAGCTATCTGCAAGTGGCTGGGCGCACTTCAGACATTCTCGGGAAATCAATGCGGGACGTTTTCCCCGAGCTAGAGGGACAAATTTACTTTGAAGCGCTCGATCGCGTTTACCGGACGGGAGAACCGTTCATTGGAAATGAGTCGCCTGCTTACTGGGATCGAAACAGTGATGGTGTGTTGCAAGATGGATTCTTCAACTACATCTTTGCGCCTTGGCGGGATGCTGAGGGAACCATTCAGGGTGTGTTGATTTATAACATTGACGTGACAGCCGAAGTTCTGGCTCGGCGACAGATTGAGTCACTGCTGGCAGAGCTACAGGAAAAAGAACGGCAGCAGCAGTTTTTGATTGAACTGAATGACGCGATTCGTGTCATTCAAGACTCGAAGGAAATTATGTGGCGGGTGGTTAGCTCCGCAGGAGAGCACCTCAATGTCACTCGCTGTACCTACAGCGAAATTGATTCTACTCAGGAATATGTCATCGTCGATCGCGACTATTGCAATGGTGTCATCAGCGTGGTGGGTAGACATCACATGGATTCGTTTGGCCCTGAACTTATTGCTGAATTAAAGCAGGGCAAAACGATTGTCGTAGATGATGTCGCTCGCGATCCTAGGACTGCCGGATCGGGGGCTGCTACCTTTGACGCAATCCAAACCCGATCTCTCCTATGTGTTCCATTGGTGAAAGAAGGGCGATTTGTTGCATTGTTGGTGTTGCACCATGTCTCTGTTCGCCACTGGACCGAGGAAGATGTGGTGCTGATGGAGCGCATTGCCGAAAAAACCTGGCTAGCGGTGGAGCGATCGCGGGCAGAAGCGGAATTGCGAGAAAGTGAAGCTCACCTGCAACTCGCTCTGAAGGTTGGACGCATGGGAACCTGGGACTGGGACATACAGACCAATGACTTGCTTTGGTCAGAAGGTCACTTCACGATACTAGGGCTAAAACCGAATGAGTGCGAACCGGGCTATAAGGTTTGGGCAAGTCGGGTTCATCCCGATGACGTAGCACAAGCTGAGGCGAAATTTCAGCAAGCCATAGCTGAAAAGAAAGAGTATCACCATGAATATCGCCTGTGTTGGTCAGATGGCTCGGTTCACTGGGTGGAAGCGAGAGGAAAGTTTACTTATGATGTTCAGGGAAATCCCAAGCACTCGATCGGCGTCGTCATCGATATCACACAACGCAAGCAAGCAGAAGAGGCGTTGCGTCAAGCCCTACAAAAGCTCAACTTCCATGTTGAAAACTCTCCAATGGCAGTGGTTGAATGGAATCGAGACTTTCGAGTCATTCGGTGGTCTGCTGGTGCAGAGCGCATTTTGGGCTGGAAAGCCGAAGAAATGCTGGGCAAATCTTTAACAGAGATACCTTTTGTCTTTGAGGAAGACCTGGAAGCAGTTGCTGAAGTCTGCCAACGGCTGGTCTATGGCGAAGAACCCCATATTTTTTCATACAACCGCAATTACACCGAAGATCGCAACCTTGTGCATTGCGAGTGGTATAACTCCAGTCTCAGGGACGAATCGGGACGGATGATTTCGGTATTATCGCTGGTACTGGATGTGACGGAGCGCAAGCAAGCAGAACAAGAACGAGAACAACTGTTAGAACGCGAGCGGCTTGCACGCTCCGAAGCAGAAGCCGCACAGCGCCAACTGGAAACCATCTTTGAAACATCACCCATTGGACTTGCTCTGTTAGATGAAAAGCAGCGATTTATTGCCATCAACGAAGCATTAGCAGAAATTAATGGATTAACCCGCGAGCAGCACTTAGGCTCTTCAATTCGAGAACTTTTTGGTCAGTTCGATCCCAAATTACTCGAAGTCTTCGATCGGATTTACACAACAGGGAATCCTTTCATCTCACCGAACTTTGCGGTGAATGTTCCCGCACGCAGCGATCGCCGTCCCGGTTACTACAATGTTTACTATCTCCCAGCGGTTAACTCAACTAGCCAGGTAGAAGGCGTTCTAGTTTATGTGATAGATGTGACGGAACGGGTGCATTTAGAACGTGCCCAACGCTTTCTCTCTGAGGCGAGTGCAGTGCTTGCATCCTCACTCGATTATCAAACGACTCTAGAGCGAGTCGCGCAGCTTACAGTACCGGAATTAGCCGACTGGTGTACGGTTCACATCATAGAAGAGGATGGTGCGATCGAGCAGATTGCGGTTGCTCACATCGACCCTGCCAAACTGGAATGGGCATATCAGATGAGAGACAAGTATCCTCTGAACCCCGATGACCCTCGCGGTGCTGCATTGACGCTGCGAACTGGGCAATCTGACTTGCTGCCGGAGATTCCCGATGAACTGCTGGTACAGGCAGCGCGTGATTCAGAGCATTTAGAGATTCTGCTGCAGGTTGGATTCAAATCCGTAATGACGGTGCCACTACGAACTCAGGCACGAATTCTAGGGGTCATTTCCTTTATCTCAGCCGAATCTGGACGACGGTATACCTCAGCAGATTTGCAACTGGCAGAGGAATTGGCTCGTCGTGCTTCCTTGGCGATCGACAATGCTCAGTTGTACCGGGTAGCTCAACGCGATCGCACAAAAGCAGAAGCCGCTAACCGGATTAAAGACGAATTCTTAGCGGTATTGTCCCACGAGTTGCGATCGCCTCTCAATCCAATTCTGGGCTGGACAAAATTGCTGCGAACTGGGCGACTAGATACCACAAAAACCCAGCAAGCCCTGGAAACGATCGAACGCAATGCCAAGCTGCAAGCTCAATTAATTGAGGACTTATTGGATGTCTCGCGCATTCTGCAAGGAAAAATGACGTTTAACGTCGCTCCTGTGAATCTAGCGGCAATGATTGAGGCTGCACGGGAAACGGTACGACTGGCAGCCGAAGCCAAACACATTCAAATCCAGACCACATTTAATCTTATTTCAGGAACGGTTTCAGGCGATACCAATCGCCTCCAACAAGTAGTCTGGAACCTGCTCTCCAATGCTGTGAAGTTCACCCCAACCGGAGGACGAGTCGAGGTGCAACTAGAACAGGTTGGTATGTATGCTCAGATTCAAGTCAAAGATACTGGAAAAGGCATCAGACGAGACTTTTTACCCCATGTGTTTGACTACTTCCGTCAAGAAGATGGTACAACAACCCGACAATTCGGCGGATTGGGATTGGGACTAGCGATCGTCCGTCATTTTACCGAACTGCATGGAGGAACCGTTCAAGCAGACAGCTTAGGACAGAACTTAGGGGCTACATTTACCATCCGGCTACCGTTAAACATCGTAGAGCCGGAACCCTCTTCTGATGACAGGCACGCAAAAAGTGCGGCAGACGACTTAGCAGGTGTTCGGGTCTTGGTTGTGGACGACGATGCCGATATGCGGGAGTTGGCAGCATTCACCCTGATGCAATCTGGCGCACAAGTTACGACAGCCGCTTCGGGGGTACAGGCGTTGACCCTCCTGAATCAATCTGTCCCCGATCTGCTCTTATGTGACATTGGAATGCCAGAGATGGATGGTTATGCCCTGATTCGACAAATTAGAAAGTGGTCGCCCCAACAGGGAGGCACGGTTCCTGCGATCGCACTTACTGCCTATGCTGGAGAAATCAATCAGCAGCAAGCCCTAGCTGCCGGATTTCAGGTGCATATCTCGAAGCCTTTTGAACATGAGGAATTGGTAAAAGCGATCGCCCGTTTGCTGAGATACTGAATGACTTGAGTTTGAGGTAGGTTGTATCTTAATTCAGTCACAATAAAATTAACAGGACTTACGCAGCGACCCTAATTGTAGGGTGCGTTGCAACGCACCCTACGCCATTGCTAAAGACCATTCATTGATATCAACAGTAACGTTGGCGAAAGGTGATTAACCGACAATCATGAACACAATTATCTATAGACCCTCGGAGCTTGGAGACGAGTATCAAATCAGTGGTTGTATGTGGGCTTCTGCTCTGCTGTGAGAACTAACAGATGGAACACCAGAAAGTGTTGCTGAATGGCAACAAATTTGTGACCCAGAAGAATTGAGAGGCAGAATCTTGAGTAGCGAGAAAATGCTAGTCGCAACATGAAATGGGATAGTCGTTGGTTTTATTGCCTTCAAGAGAGGAAATTATTTGTCGTTACTGTTCGTCCGAAGAGAATTTTCTCCGCAAGGAATCGGTAGAGAACTCTTCACCCGATGTACCTATGACCTTAATAAAGTCACTGTTAACCCCGCTGATGTGGCAGCAGGCTTTTACCAGAAAGTAGGGTTTATTCAAACGGCTATCGCTTCAAGAAGAATGGGGTATGGCGGGCACCTATGAGATGGCTTACTAATAGCTCTGATAGTCCAAACCTAAATCTACTACCCAATCTTAGGTATTATCTGCCATTTCATTGCCCCTACTGATTCGCGATGGTGGAAAGAGCCCGCATCCGGGCGATCGCATCTTAAATGTCCCCCAAAAGTCTTCATCCATATATCACTTTCTTTGTCAATGCGTAAGTCCTATACCAGTTGTGGATCCTATCGAGCGAATGAGAGTTCTTTAAGTTTCTATTCTTAACCCTATTCTGTCACTCTGGGAAAATAAAAATAAGAGCCAAATTTTTAACTGTAGATAGAGCTAGCATTTGAGCGTTTATTTTCTAACAGAATGGCTGAAGTCAATGATTTTGGTAAAAGTCTTATGCTATAAGCCTTCCAGATTATTTCTTGCAGAAAGTCATAGAATAGGGTTAATTTGTAACTATTTGAGGATTAGCCTAATGCTGCTTGGCATAGACTTAGGAACAGGCTCTGCTAAGGCATTGCTCCTAGCGACAGACGGAACCACTATAGGTGAAGCATCAAGCTCCTATCCTGTTCATGCACCTCACCCTGGATGGGCTGAGTCGGAGCCAGGGGATTGGTGGTTAGCTGTTGCCTCGGCTGTGAGGAAGGCAGTGGGAAATCACGCTGATCGGGTACAGGCGATCGCACTTTCAGGACAAATGCACGGTGTTGTCCTAGCTTCGGAGTCTGGTCAGCCCCTGCGTCCTGCTATCCTCTGGGCAGATACTCGCTCTAGTGCCACGCTTAGCCCTTATCATTCGCTCGATGCCACTATTCTAGAGCGATTGGGCAACCCGATTACGGCTGGAATGGCGGGTGCAACTTTGTTGTGGCTACGAGAACACGAGGCTACTGTCTACACCGAAGCGCGTTGGGCACTTCAGCCAAAAGATTGGCTACGGTTACGGATGACTGGAGAAGTCGCAACCGAACCATCTGATGCTAGTGGTACTTTGCTTTACGATGTTGTGTCGGACAACTGGGCAACAGAAGCCATCTCAGCCTTGAATCTACGTGGTGATTGGTTACCAAAAATTATTCCCTCTAGTGCTATCTCCGGCTACCTAACAACTATTGCTTCAGAGCATCTCAGCTTACCTGTTGGCTTACCCGTTATCGCTGGTGCTGCGGATACCGCAGCGGGGGCACTTGGTAACGGACTACTAGAACCTGGATTAGTTCAACTAACCATCGGCACAGGCGCTCAAATTATTACACCTCGATCGCAACCAATTATCGATCGTCATGGTCGTACACATCTCTATCGAGCCGCCCTACCTAACCAGTGGTACAGCCTTGCAGCCATGCAAAATGCGGGGTTAGCGCTTGAGTGGGTGCGAGGTATCCTCGGCTTGAGCTGGCAGCAAGTTTATACTAAAGCGTTTTCTGTTCCCCCAGGATGTGAAGGATTGACATTTTTGCCATACCTCACGGGTGAGCGAACTCCACACCTTGACCCTTATGTACGCGGCGCATGGGTAGGGCTGGGACTTCATCACACACAGGGGCACCTGATGCGGGCAGCTTTAGAGGGAGTTGCTTTTTCCTTGCGACAAGGTTTTGAGGCACTTGAGGCAACAGGTTTTCAGGCCACAGAAGTGCGTTTAGCAGGTGGTGGAACGGCAGAAATGCCTTGGAAACAATTACTGACTGATGTATTGAGAATACCCCTCTATGCAACTAAAGTTGCTGCTGCTTCCGCGCGTGGTGCTGCTCTACTGGCGGGTATCGGAATTGGTGTATACGCAGATGCTAATTACACCATCAAAATGGTAGCCGCACCAACGCTTGCTGCAAGTCCGCAATCAGTTGATCCAACCCTAGAAGAGGCTTGGATGCGATATCAATCCCTTTACCCACGACTTAAAAATATCTGATCGGGATTTTATCAAAGTAATAATTGAGTCTTTATCAAAATTTAATTTTCATCATGTATAAAGAGTCGCAAAAACTTTTAATACTATATAAAAAACCAGAATTTATTAAAACTTCTCACCTTTAAGTTTAGCAATTAAACAGTTTAAATCTGAGTATAGACTATAAGAATTAAAATGATATATAAGGCAGATTAGCGGGTGGTATTAACCTTTTGAATAGATGGTTTAAATTTGCTGCTGAAAGTAGTATTGAATAGTCATCAGTAAGTAGAGAATATAAAAGTGCTTCAAAGGATATGACATCTACTATATTTTGGCAGCAATACCTTGCAATCAAGAACTACCATTGAAAGCCTCCATTGGTTGATGGCTGACAGCTTCGCCCGCCAGCAACTCAACGATTCACAACAAAAGCGCCTTGGGATTAATTGTGGTAGTTGACGCTCCCCCGTCAGAGCCTAGCTTGACGGGGAATTCTTCCTTCACAGCTTGATGCCAAGTAAAAGCATTGCCTTTACTTAGTCTTACTCTCGCTCCAGAAGCTACGGAGGTATGCCCTACGTCTCAAGTTCGTACACCTTGATCTCTAATGTTTTTAGCTGCATTGATGTTTCTATCCTGGTGAGGCAGACATTAGGGCATTCACACTTTTTGATATCTAATGAAAGCCAATTTACAGCAGATGGCAAGCTTATAGACCACAAGATCAGCATTTAGAAAACCAATTTATTAGATCTTGATCGTTAATTAAATTAAGTGCGAAGTGCGACCATAATTTAGTAAGTAGGGAGACGATGTAAAACACAATTATTAAACGATTGTAAGGACCACAAAACCATAAAATTGTCTAATTTATGGCGGTTTACATACTTTTAAATAGCTCTGTTTACTCCTGCTTACCTACTTATCATATGGAAGAAACTTGAGTTAAATAATGACATAATCTTCGCCTAAAATAGTTTGATTAACCTGTGGTTCCGGCTCTACTGGGTCGCTGTAATGAGTGTCAATGTATTTCATGAAACTTTCCCGATAAGCTTTGAGATGTGAGTTAACTGCTTCGATATCTTGCTCTCCTGTCGCGAAACCCCTCTCTCTTCTGAAGTGACCGGATTCCTTAACAAAAGCCATGTCAACTTGCCACAAAGCTAAATCAATCGGGCGATATGACAAATCAACAATATCGTAAGCTGCGAAGCCTTGGGACTTCATAAAACTCATCACATCATACATCTGACCGAACAAAGTAACTTCTACAATTACATATTCAGTCTGCTGCAAAATCTCAGTGGCTCCTGCTAAAACATCTAATTCCTGTCCGTCTACATCAACTTTAATTAAATACGGGCTTGGCAAATTTCTTTCCCTGCATATTCCATCCAGGGTAATTGCTGGTATGTTTCTCAAATAAGGATTGCTGCTGTCATTAACGCAATTTTCAGAGATTGAAGAATGCAACATAGATGGACTGATGTTAAGCGTGAAAACTCCCGCTTCTTTGCTAGCTGCCGCAATAATGTATTCTGCACTTTTGAGCTTGCGACAAATTTTGGCGAGATAAGGTTCATTTTCGGCGATTGGTTCTATTAGCAAATGTCGCGAATTAGGGAAAGTATCATAAAGGTTAAAAGTTCCCAATGCCGCACCGACATCAATCACAGTGTTGGGCTCAAAACCTAACTGTTTAGCCAGCATCAAGCTGCCTGACATCGAGTTTCTCAGAATTCCTGTTTGTTGTTGGCTCACAATTTTTTCCTGATTTCAATGTGAATATAATTAATATTATGTCTTGCGGCAGAGTTATTGTATGTCCGAATAAAAAAACGAAGCAATCGAAACCTCGGCGATTGCTTCCCTTGGGATCGCAATGACAGAAATAGGTTTTAACTGAGATGTTGCACCATTATCAATAAGCTTTTTATGGACAGGCAAGATGTGAGTTTCAATGCAGACCGCTACTATTTAGCGGATTTATGCCCCTTGTTTTCCGGTTCTACAGATTGCAAAGCTTCGTCGAGAATGGCACGCGCTTCTTCAGCTTTACTTCTAGCTTCTCGATAGCGGACATTAGCTTGAGCAAAGTTTTTTAGAACCTTGAAACCATCTTTCAAACGACCAATTTCTTCAGCAGTCACAGCCTCATCTGTAAACAAAATGTCGATCGCCGCCCGGATTTTGAGTGCTTCTTCGCGGGATTCCATCACTTTCAATTTGAGACTTGCCAAATTGCTCAAAATCTGTACAGCTTCAGTAATCGCGTCCTCCCCTTCAGACGCAGCATCTTCGATATCCTTAACTTCAACAAACTGCTTGGGCCCAAATCCCTCCACGAGTTCCGTGGGCAGCTTGCCCTCATCCATGAGATCCATCAGCCGATCCATCGCTTCTTCCCGGGCTTTGGCTGAATCTTTCCCTTTGACAGTTAAAATAATTTCGGGGCTTTGAGGAAGTGTATAGCGAACCATATTTTGAGAGCCTGTGCGCGAAAACAATTGAATGATATTTTATCTTTATTTGATCGCCAGTTGCAGCTATCAATCTGCTCCATTACCAACCGCTGGCCAAAACTTGACACATATACACTCAAAAGGAACCCTCGGCAATGAAAGATAAATTTCTTAACTTGCTTAACTTCATTCTAGTAGCTGATGTATTTTTCGTCTTTGCCAGTTTTGCGTGGTTTGCGATCGCAGTAGCAGGTCGATCCACCGGCGTGAATCTCGGTTTTGATTTGTGGTACAGTCTCTGGCAGCCCGTATTTAATCCCGCCCTCGGAATTCTTATGGGTGGTGCTATTCTCAGCGGTATAATTAACCAAGTTTCTAAACGCCTCAATCCCAAGTAAAATTGATTTTTTGTTGGAGACGGTGATTGGCGATGCTACTTAGTTGGCGATCGAACTTGTGGGATGCGTCAGAGATCAGGCACTTAATTAGGTCGATGAAGCTTGAAAATACATAAGTAGTCAAAAGTGAGTGAAACACTCCCCAAAGGAGCGAGATCTTATGAAAGCAATCACAAAAGTTATGATTGCTTTACATTCTGTTACAGGGTAAAGTTTATTTTCGCCTACCTATTTAGGTCGGAAATAAGGATTGGACGATCGGAATCTAAAAAAATCAAGTAATGTTCTAAGTAACAAAAGTCGGGCATTAATTATGGGAGAACAAAAATGTATCGGTATCCTCACCAGCGGAGGTGACTGTGCAGGATTAAACGCAGTTATTCGAGCCGTTGTCCACCGCGCAACGGGAACTTACAATTGGAAAGTGATGGGCATTCGTCAAGCCACCAAGGGATTGATGAGTCGTCCCCCTCAAGCAATTCCTTTGGATATTGAGAAAGTAGACTCGTGGCTCACCATTGGCGGTACGATGCTAGGCACGACAAATGAAGGCAATCCTTTTGCCTTCCCGATGTCTGATGGGACTCTACGCGATTGTTCTGAGGACATTATCGAAGGCTATCACAAACTAGGTTTGGATGCCTTAATTGGCATTGGTGGCGATGGCAGTCTTGCCATTCTCAGAAAGATTGCTCAACAAGGTAATTTGAATTTAGTTGCTATTCCTAAAACTATTGATAATGATGTCGGAATTACTGAGCGTTCTATCGGTTTTGATACGGCTGTCAATATTGCTACTGAAGCACTAGATCGCTTGCATTTTACTGCAGCTAGTCACAGTCGGGTTATGATTGTTGAAGTCATGGGACGCGATGCCGGACATATTGCGATCAGTGCCGGAATTTCTGGGGGAGCTGATATAATTCTGATTCCCGAAATCCCTTACCAAATTTCCCAAATCTGTGCCCAGATCCAAGAACGCCAAGACCGGGGAAAAAACTACTGTTTAATTATAGTAGCGGAGGCTGTCCGTACAGAAGCAGGCGAGTTAGTAATGCACACAAATCGCTTAGGTCAAAGTCGATTAGGCGGAATTGGTCAGTATTTAGCTGATACAATTTCTGACTGTAGCGGTGCAGAAACTCGCGTCACCGTTTTGGGACATACTCAACGCGGGGGAACTCCTTCACCGCTAGAAAGATTAATTGCTTCGGCTTTTGGCGTGGCAGCAGTTGATTTAGTTGCCGAAGAGAAATACGACTGCATGGTATCTTGGCAAAAGCGGGAAGTTGTGAGCGTTCCTCTGGAAGATGCGATCGCCAAATACAGACCTGTAGAGTTCAATGGTACTCTGGTTAAAACGGCGCGCGGTTTAGGGATTTGTCTGGGAGACTAAACAATTACCCGTCCGATTTCTCAAAGGTTTAGTCGGGGACGCACTCAGAAGCAAGAAACCGGGTTTTTCAACCGAGACTGAGGGTTTAAGCCAGTGTATTGCCGTAAAAAAACCAAGGTGATGACCGTCTGTGCTTCCAGGACTAAGATTAACCTGGAAGCAGTGACGTTTCAACTATTGAGTGTAACTTGCAATCAGTTCCGAGCGAGTATCGACCCACAGTGAGATCGCACTCGGAACTACAAAATACCGCAACAAGTGGAAAGGTGAGAAATTGACACCATTTACTACAGAAATTAGAGTGCGACATTATGAAATGGATGCTCTAGGTCACGTAAATAATGCTGTTTACCAGCATTATTTAGAACACGCTGCGATCGAACATTTAGAACACTTGGGATTTACACTGGATCGCTACCGGGAACTGGGCGGCGTCTTTGTAATGCGGCGGATAGAGATTGACTATTTGCGATCGGCAGCCGCGGGCGATCGATTGGAGATATCCACTTGGATCGAACAAATGCGCGGCCCGCGCGCTGTCCGCCGCTACGAAATTCGCTTAGCTGGAAGTGACGAAATCTTGTTAAAAGCCGAGGCGCTTTGGGTTTGGGTTGAAGTTACCACCATGCGACCGCGAGCAATTCCCAAACAAATAATTGATATTTTTGAATCACAATCTCAAGCATTACCAACATAGAGAAAAAATCAACTATTATATTTGCAAAATACTGTAAAAATCTATTGGTTTCTAGTGAGGACTTCAGCCCCCTATTCCCCGTTTGTAGAAGTGCAAAAAGTTGATTGTCGCCAGGGCCGCAAATCCCGATGGCAAAAAGTCGGATCGCCCGCCTGCCAGTTTGGATGTCACAGAGGTACGATGGAATATAGGGAGGGAGGCCAAGCCGGCGAAGGTTAAGCTTGGTGACAATACCCACAGGAAGGAAAAAATGACACTTAACTTGCGGCGACCGATTTTAATAGGCGGAATAGGACTTTCAGCAGCGCTGTGGCTGCTGGAAACTCTACAGCATTCGGGTTCAGAAATGGGCGAAACGGCACTCATTGGCTTGGCGGCTGCCGGTGCGGGGTATTGGTGGTGGAAACAACAATCCCCCAAACTCGAACTCGCACTCCCGCAACCCCTGGCGAACCGGGAAGCAGCCGAAAAAGCGATCGCGGCTTCAGAAGCAGCAATTAAATTGCTAGCCTCAGAAGCTCAAAACTCAGCCGATCCTGCTAATCTAACAGCAAAGCTCGATCGGCTCAGAACCGAATTAGACAGACAAGATTTGCGGATTACCGTAACTGGCGGCAAAGCTGTCGGCAAAACTGTCTTAATTCAAGTTTTAAATTCTAATTGGGTCTCTCAACACCCACAAAAGCTTAGTTTACAAGAAACAGCAGCGCTGTTTGCTAATACAAATGCCGATGCCAAAATCAACGGTGATTTAGTGCTGTTTGTAACAGCCGGCGACATCACAGATTCCGAATTTAAAACATTATCTCAGCTAGCTTCTGGCGGTCAGCGCGTGCTGCTAGTCTGGAACAAACAAGACCAATATTTGCCAGAACAGCAGTCGCAGGTTTTGCACTCTTTGCAGCAGAAAATGCAAGGAATATTGGGAACAGAAGAGATAATTGCGATCGCAGCTTCTCCCAATTCTATTAAAGTGCGCCAGCACCAAGCGGACGGCACATTTAAAGAACGGATCGAAAATCAAGTCTCTCAACTCGACGCGCTGACAGAAAGATTGACTAAAATCTTAACGGAAGAACGGCAACAGTTGGTCTGGGCGAGTGCAGTGCGCGAGGCTGCAAGTATCAAGTTAGAGGCAAAAACCTTATTAAATGCGGTCAGGCGCGATCGGGCAATTCCGATTATCGAACAATATCAGTACATCGCCGCCGCCACCGTCTTTGCTAATCCGGTTCCGGCTTTAGACTTGCTAGCAACAACCGCCATCAGCACCCAACTCGTAATCGATCTCGGCGCTATCTACAAGCAACAGTTTTCCTTAGACCAAGCTAAGACAGTAGCGGCTACTTTGGCTAATCAAATGTTCAAATTGGGATTAGTAGAACTGTCTACCCAAACTATTACTGGACTGCTGAAAAGCAATGCCGTCACCTATGTAGCAGGAGGCGCGGTGCAGGGAATTAGTGCAGCCTATTTTACCAGAATAGCAGGACTGAGTTTAATTGAATATTTTCAAAATCAAGAACTGGAAAATGCTGCCAAAGGCATTTTCAGTCTCGACCAGTTGACTAAAACTTTGCAAGCAGTATTTACGCAAAATCAGCAAGTTTCCTTCTTGCAATCTTTCGTCAACCAAGTGGCGAGTCGCCTTTCATCTCAGGTATCTGGGCCCGAAACCGTTAAGTCGGCGGTCAATTAGAAGTAGTCCAGCATCTGATGTTGTTAAATTCGGTCGATCGCCCATGATATCCGTAGGGACACGGCAGTGCCGTGTCCTAGCCGCAGCCCATTAAGAAACGGTTAATTCAGCGACCAATTAAAATTAGTCCAGCATCTGATATTAAAGCCGGTCAATCGCCGAGGATATCTAATATTAAATCCGGTTGATTGCCCAGGAGATCCGTAGGGACACGGCAGTGCCGTGTCCCTACCTAATTCCTCACTAAAAAATTATAAATTTATGAAAAATTGTATTAAAATAAGAAATAGGATTTATAATTCGACGATCAATTATACC
>NZ_JAUBQR010000141.1:0-18084 GCF_036701385.1 Microcoleus sp. Pol12B4
GAGAATACGCTTTCATTAGGTTTGACTACAACAATGATATTTTATTGTACCTCATTACAGCGGAATCCGCTGTATCACATTGCTGACGGGTTGACAACCCCGTCAGGGCGCGGCAGTTAAAAAATGGTGTAATTTGTGGTAAATTACTCCGACGGCGTTTGTCGCCATCTGCGAGAGGTTTTTTCGCTCCCGAACTCCCAATAATCCGCCTAAATAGTTCCTAAACTCCCGTTTTTGGGCTTGATGACCAAAGATATCGTCAAATCTTTGACACTGTTTATCACAGCAGGGGGGCATCGCGGCGGGGGTCGTCTCTTTCATTGCTCATTCTTTAACCTTATATGCTTGATCTTCAAGCATTACAACTCATTTAGCTCCTATTTTTTTTAAGTCCCGATAAGTATCTCTTGCCATTATTTAAACCCTGCAACTTCAAACCTTCTCCTGAACATTTTCTCCCAACAAACCCCCTGGCCGAAAAGCCAAAATCACCACCAAAACCCCAAACACCCAAGCATTAGTCCAGCGGCTCGACAAATACTGATCGCTTAAAGACGAAAGCAACCCAATCAAAACCCCTCCTAACATCGCCCCGACAATATTGCCAATCCCCCCCAAAACTGCAGCCGTAAAAGCCCTCAAACCGGCCGTAAACCCCATCGTAAAAACAATAGTATTGTTGTACAGACCAACCAGAATCCCAGCCGAACCCGCCAAAGCTCCCCCAATCAAAAAAGTCAGAGCAATAATCTGATCCACATTAATTCCCATAATTTTAGCAGCATCGCGGCTTTGAGCAGTTGCTCGCATCGCCTTTCCCAGACGAGTGTATTGCACAAACACATGAAGCAAAACCATCAATACAGCCGCCACCACCAACACAATTAAATCTTTCGTAGTAAATACAATACTCGTTTGAATTCCCAAAAACTTTAGAATATCAACTCGCGGTAACAAATCGGGAAAACTTTTCGGCGCAGCAGAGTTAGAACCCATCACCGGAATAAAAGCTTTCAATCCTCCCCAAAATAACCCCATATTTTGGAAAATAAAAGAAACTCCAATTGCTGAAATTAAAGGAGCCAAACGGGGAGCATTTCGCAAAGGTCGATAAGCATACTTTTCGACAATAATATTCAGTCCAGCACAAAACACCGAACATGCAATTAAAGCGACTAGCATCACCGGTATAGCAATACCTAAAGGCGCGCCGTCTTGAATGCCAAAAGCCCCGAACACGGTTAGGGAAGCAAAAGCCCCCAACATATATAAATCGCCGTGAGCAAAATTGATTAACTCGATAATCCCATAAACCATAGTGTAACCCAAAGCAATAATTGCAATTAGCGCGCCGTTGACAAGACCAACTAATAATTGTTGGATAAAAACTTCAGGACTCCTGACTATTTCTCCAACGATTTTTGGCAAATCAAATCCTGCAATCGGGCCTAATAGCAAAACTATATAAACTACACCTAGATATAAGAGAATACTTTTCCAGTTCTTCATGTTTTTGAGTAATTGGGAATTGGGAATGGGGAATTTGGAATTTGGAATTAGCAATTGGAAATTAGGGATTGGAAATTGGGAATTGGAAATTAAAAAATGTGAAAAATTTTTCTTCCCTCTTCCCTCTTCCCTCTTCCCTTTTCCCTCTTCCTTCTGATTAATTATTCGGTCTTGAGCGCATTCACGAACTCCCACTTGCCACCTTTAACAACATTTCCTGACATTGTAGTCAAGCTGGTGTCGCCGTTGGTGTCAAAACTCCAAGTGCCGAGTACCCCGTTAAAATCTTTAGTTGCCAAGACAGCTTCGCGGATAGCAGCGCGGTCATTTTTGCAAACTTTATTAATTGCGCCGATCGCAACTTTAGCAGCTTCATAGGCGTAAGCTGCATAAGCTTCCGGTTCAGCATTATATTTTGCCTTGTAACTTTCGTACCACTTCGCACCCACACCAGTCAATTCTTGAGGAGGCAAGCCGCCAAAAGTAGCATAAACTCCTTCGGCATCTTTGCCTCCGGCATCAATTAAAGCTTGATCTTTAATGCCGTCCGGCCCCATGAACTTAACTGTATCAGCCGCCATCCCGACATTTCTCATGTCTTTAATTATTTGTCCGGCGTTGCTCTGAGTAGTGCCGCCGAAGTAAATCAGGTCTGGATTTAAAGCTTTGATCTTATTCATTAACGCCTTGTAGTCGCTAGCTTTAATATCAATTCCCTCTCTTCCGAGGACTTGAATTCCCAAGTTTTTAGAAGTTGCTTCAAAAACATCAGCGATGCCTTTTCCGTAGAGTTCTTGGTCGTCGAGAATGTAGACTTTTTGCACGCCTAAAGATTTTGCCCAGTTGCCAGCTACAGCCCCTTGAAGGTCGTCAGCGGGGACAACGCGGGTGAAATTGCGAGTGCCTGCGGGATAATAAACGTTGGGTTCTTTGGCTTCGCCTTTTCCTGGTTTAGTCAGTCCCGGATAAGTGTTTGCCGGACTGATCATGACGATGTTAGCTTGGTTGAGCACGGGAATGGAAAGTTTGGCTGCACCGGAGTTATAGTGACCGATGGCGGCAACTACCGAACCGTCAGCAACGGCTTTGTTCGAGTTGGAGGTTACTTGGCCCGGGTCCCATTTGCCGGCGGCGGCGGTGGCATCGTCGAGCACTTCGTATTCGATTTTGATTTTTCCGTCGCAAGCTTTGGAGTCGGTTTCGGCAAGTGCTTGTTTGATGCCGTTAACCATTGTTTGAGATTGACCCAAAGCGCTACCTGTCATCGGGAGCATGGAGACAATTTTGACTGTATTTGGGTCGCCGGGGCTGCTGACTGCGACGGGAGTGGCTGCAGGACTGGTTCCGGGGCTGGCTCCGGTACTTGTGGCGGTGGGTGCTTGAGGATTTTGACAGCTAGCGCACACAGAGGCTATTCCGGCTACAAAAAGTAATTTCCGCAATCCTGCGGCGCCGAGATTGTTTGTTGAGTTGATTTTTGGGGATGTGGCACTTTTGCCCCCTGACTTCTTGGAAAAGTTCATAGGTTGGTTTGTTTGTTGCTTGCGTCTTAGCATATTTTCACTGTTTTAAGTATGTAGTCAAGAGTTAGCATAAATTTTCAAGTTTTACGCCAACTTTTAAAGATACATCGCTGCTATAAGAAGTTCGGGACTTGGGACACATCTCCTGTTTATCGTTCCCAGGCTCTGTTTTTCCTTCCCAGGCTCTGCCGGGGAATGCGTAGCGGGAGGCTCTGCCTCCAGCAAACAAGGCAGAGCATCGGGAAATGGGTTTGCAGACAGAGCATGGAAACCAGTTAAACCACTTAAAACCAGTTAAACTTGTGAAAAACTAAAAGGGAAAGGAAAATACTAATTTCCTTTCCCTTTCTCAACCCCCCAGGGTCAAATCAGCTTGATTGCGAAATCAAAGACGAATCCTTTTTTTCTTTTGAGCGATCGGCATTAAAATATTCATGATTAATCATTACTCTAGCTCCTTTAACGTTTCAAACACCAACACTGAATCGATCGCCCGTAGAGCCTCCGACATTCGCAGCTCGTGCGTTCCTCCCACAGTAATATACCGCTTTCCTTTCTGCTGAAGAACCTCAACAAACCACTGGTGCATAGTCATTCGTAAATGTTCGCTTTCTCGCGTTCCATCCTGAACAAATCCGAAATCCGGCTGAGTCAAAATATACAAATCGTAGCGGCGGCTGTCTGCAATTTGCTCGACCATCGGGTGTTCCGAACCAACGTAACGTTTGTGCCAAATACAAGTAGCTAAAGAATCTGTATCGCAGATAATGACTTTGTTAGCGCGAGTAGCAATATCGTCTTCTATAGCAGCTTGTTTCTTGGCAATTTCTACAAATTCATAGCTGTCCCAAATTTCAGGATCGGGCGAATATTGCCTACCTTCCCAGTAACACCTGCCGTATTCGGGAACCCAAGCAGTTTGGTAGTGCTGTGCGAGCGATCGTGCCAGAGTAGTTGTGCCGCTCGATTCTACACCCAGCACGCAGACTCGTTTGGCAAAGTAAGCTTTGGCTGGGGGAGTCAGCATTTGCCAGTGTTCGGCTAGGCGCGATCGCAATTGCGTTCCACAAATTGGGAATTTGAGCCGTTCGCGATCGACTGCACAGTGTTGAGCTCCCATCAGTTTTGCCCAAGGTTCCCCGTAATCTTCTGAAGTAAAAGCGATATCGGGTTTTCGTCCGGAAAGCACCTCAAGAGTCCTCTGAGCCCAAGGTTCGGGGGCTTCCGGCAAATCGTCGAGAACTTCGATAACTTCTGCGTCGGGATGCAAAAACCGAATCCAGTCGGCTCTAACGCTTCCTGCAACTGCTTGATTTGTTTTGTAACAGGCGAGAACGATTAAACGGTCAACCTTTTTTTTAGCTTCTCGAATTAAGTAGTCGTGTCCTTTGTGGAAGGGGTAAAATTTGCCTACAGTAACACCCAGTATCATAAAGATTGCTGCTGTTTTAACTTTTGTTCCGAGTAAATCCGCTGAAAATTTTGTAGTCCGTGAATTGCCATCAACCAAAATATCGCGTACAAAATACTCGTCAGATATAGCCCGCGCGAGGCATACAAGGGAACGTAAATCGTGTCTGCAACAATCCACAAATACCAGCTTTCGAGATAGCGTTCCATCAGGTACAACTGGGCGATCGCGCTTAAGATGGTGGTCAGGGCGTCCCAAAATGGTGCTGCACCACCCAAAGAGACTAATACTGTTCGCAAGCCAAAGACGCCAACTGTAACTAAGACTGCGGTCAGGATGAGCCAGCGTTGGTTCATGCGAGATACAGGTTTTTCTGTGCTGTTTTCGCCACCCCGCAGCCAAATATAAATTGCTTGCAAGGTCGTGATTAAATAGAAGAATTGAATCGCCACTTCGCCGTAAAGTTTAACTTTATAAAACACCGCAGCGTAGGCGATAACTCCGATTAAGCCGATCCACCAGCCTAGGGGATTGTTTTTAGCAAGCAGCCAAACGCTCCAAGCAGAAGCGATCGCGGCTATCGCTTCGATTAATTCGAGTTGGATAGGGACAAACCACTGCACAGAAAGCAGGAGCACGAAGATGCTTGCTGCGAAGCCGATTAAGTTTGCCCGGTTCGCTTTTTTCATGGCAATCCCTATTTCGGCTGGCTATATGGACTGCGAAATCAAATCCGAATCCTTCTTTTCTTTTGAGCGATCGACACTAAAATCTTCATAGTACGATCGCTCAGTATTCACATCCCACAAATCGTGCTTTTCGCCGAGAATATTTCTCACAGCCAGCATCCCCGTCAGCATGGAATGGTCTTGGTTGTTGTATCGGTGCATACCGTTTCGCCCGATCGTCTGCAAATTCTCAATTCCCTTCACAAAACCTTCAAGTACCTGCAGGTGTCCTCGATATTCACCATCATAGACTGGATAAGCTTTGAGTTGGCGTATGATAACTCCATCTTCCACCTCGGCAGTTGTTGCTAAACCTAAACCAACCAACTCGCGAGTTGCTAATTCGATAAGTTCCGCGTCCGACATTTCCCAAACGTCGTCGCCTACGCTACAGAAATATTCCATTCCTAAACAACTTTTGCTGGCGTCGGGAACTAAAGCGGCACTCCAATTCTTAAAGTTTTGAATTCGTCCAACTTTGACTTCGGGGGAGTGAATGTAAATCCAGTTGTCTGGAAACAAATCCTTGCGATTGACTATCAGCGATACAATCAAAAAATCTCTATATTTGAGCGATCGCGCGGCGTGCAACACCTCTTCTGGCGGCTGCGGCTTCAGTCTTTCTACCAGTGCCGATATCGGCATACTCGTAATGAAATTATCCGCCGAATATTGAACTACTTCTCCGTTTTGCTCCGCAGTAATACTTTTAATGGTATTACCTTCACGCTCAAAGCTAATGACTTTAGTATCGAGATAAACTTTGCCGTCTTTATTTTCCACAGCTTCCGCGAACTTTTCCCACATCATCCCCGGCCCCAAAGCCGGATAATCAAACTCTTTGATTAATGTTTTAGTGTCGTTGCTGCCAAACAAAGCATTAATAATTGCTGTCGTCAGCGACAATCCTTTAATCCGCTGCGCCGCCCAATCTGCTTGAATTTCCGAACAAGGAATGCCCCAAACTTTTTCAGTGTAAGTCTTAAAAAATGTTTTATACAAGCGTTCGCCAAAACGATTGATCACCCACTGTTCAAAAGTTTTTTCTTCCCGAAGTGGCCAAATTCTCACTTTCAGATAACTCAAAATAATCAGCGTACTCTCAATTATGCCCAAATTAAAGAGAGTATTGAAGGCACTGATAGGATAGTTAAAAAATTTACCTTGATAAAAAATTCGCGACAATCGTGGCACTTTAATAAACTCATTTCCCAGTACCTCTTGCCACAACTCCTGCACCGCTTCAACTTTAGTATAAAAGCGGTGGCCGCCAATGTCGAAACGATAGCCTTTGTAGCTTTCTGTGCGAGCTATTCCCCCAACTTTATCACCTTTTTCTAGTACAACAGGGATAATGCCTTGCTTGACTAGCTCGTAGGCAGCAGTCAAGCCCGCAGGACCTGCACCGACGATCGCAACAGGATAATGTTTCACTCAGCCTACCTCCAGCTTCTAAATCGAACTATACAGTTATTTATAACTTGTCAAAGCGATAGATGCACCCGTGAATACCCTGAGAAACTATCAATCGACCTGATGTTTAAGCACAATTTGCCTTGATTTATTGAGCGGATACTGGCAAGCTAACTTTGCCAGTCAAAAGCTTTTTTTGGTATAAGTAGCGACCAGTGCCAATCGCGAATGCCAGTCCGCTGTAAAAGTAGAAAAGCCAGTGCCAAGGAATTGTTTTCAGGGCAAATAGGATACCGTGTTTACGGTGAAAAAATTGGTAAAGCGGTGCATTAATTGCTACCAGTGGTATAGCCAGCAAACCAGCCAGTAGCAAAAAGCTCAGCGACCAGCAGGTTCCCAAAATTGCCAGCAGGACTGCATAAGTTAAAATCACGCTGATGCGGTTTGAAACTTGCAAGTTGAGGTCGTTATTCAATTTGCGATCGCGCCAAATCAGTTCTGTCCAAGGCAGTGCTCGGTAGAAAAAGTCAGCTTTCACCATACCCATAGGTTTCCACCGCTTTAAATGCTTCACCTGCAAGGTTTTGCACAGCCGAATGTTATAACCTGCTTGTTTCAAACGGTAGCCGAACTCAATATCTTCGATCGAAGCTTGGCGGTAACTCTCATTAAAGCCACCCATTTGCAAAAAAATTTCCCGGCGAATCACTCCGCAAGCGCCCCAAAAAGTCGAAGCTTCTTCGTTACCTGTTTGGTGCACGTAGTGATGCAGCAAATTCCTGTACTGCGATAGAAAATCAGGATCTCCAGGAGCATCATCGTAAGAACCAATGAAAGCAGCTAAGTAGGGATTATTTTTGAACACCGATATCGCATATCCGACGGCTTCTGGACAAACAGCGACATCAGCATCCACAAAAAACAGAATATCTCCCTTTGCAGCTTGGGCACCCAAATTCCTTGCCCGCGCTGGCCCCCCGCACTCAGGAATCCTGATGACTTTGGCGCCGAATTCCTTGGCCAGACGCCAAGAACCGTCGCTTTCGCCATCTGCTACTACAATAATTTCGATCGGCCTGGGCACAGCTTGAGCAAGTTTTGACAAACAGGTGCGGAAGTAAGCGCCCCCGTTGTGGACTGGGATAATAACGGATACAGTGGGGTCGGCGGTAGAAATCATTACCTAAATTGTTTATATTGCAGGGGCTAAAATTTGCTGGAATTTTATTGTTGCTATTTTACGAAGGGTAAAATCAGCTCTACTTTTTTATTTATAACTCGATTTCTGTTTGTCTTCAACTAGATTTTTTTCTGGTATTTTCGATTTGATTTTCCCCATTCTTACCTGTATTTTACGCCATATCTTGCTGAGACTGACCTGATGTAGGCAACAGCTTTACAAAATCTTTAAATATATCATTGTTTGTGTAAACTTGAGAAAAAGCCCCAGCAGCATTTTGGTGTGGCTGTGTTGCAATGCACAAGAATTTGATTTTATAAGTAGGCAAACCGTATAAAATCAAACATCTTTCATACTGACAGCCCGGAACTCTCAGCACTTGCACGGTACAATTTCTTTTACAGACCTCATCCGCGAGTGACTCCTGCACCAAGTCTCGATCTCGGCTGCGGACTCATTGCACATTTTATGAGTTTTGGCAATATATTTTAAATATACGTCTTAAAATTTGCGACGTTGTACGATCGAGCTTTGGTAATTTGCTAACATACCCTTAGCCAGCTCCCTGTGAACCAAAAGTTTTACCTAAACCATTTTTTACATTACATGAATCCCTCACAAAACACTTTAAATCAGCCATTAGTTTCAGTCATCGTACCAGCTTTCAACGCTGAAAATTTTATTGCTAAAACCTTAGAGTCTGTCTTATCTCAAACTTATCAAAACATAGAAGTTTTAGTAGTTGATGACGGCTCTACAGATACAACAGCCCAAATCGTCAAATTTTTTGCTCAAAAAGATAGCCGGGTCAGCTTATTCCATCAATCAAATGCCGGCGTCGCCGTCGCTCGCAACCTAGCAATTGAGAAATCAAAAGGCGAATATATTGCTCCCCTCGATGCGGACGATATTTGGTATCCGCAAAACCTAGAAAAACAAGTGAACTGCCTGAATTCCTCAGCACCATCTGTCGGAGTTGTCTATTCCTGGTCTGTTGATATAAATGAAAAAGACTTGCTCACAGGTGGATTTTATAACTCCACCATCGAAGGAGAAGTTTACACAGCATTAATTTATAAATATTTTATAGGCAATGCCAGCTCATCTCTAATCCGCCGCGTTTGCTTTGCAAAAGTCGGCGGTTACAACGGCAAACTTAAACTAGAAAACGCTCAAGGCTGCGAAGACTGGGAACTTCACCTCCGCATAGCCGAACATTATCAATTTAAAGTCGTGCCAGAATACTTAGTTGGGTATCGGCAGATTGCCAGCAGTATGTCTAGCAACTATGCAGCAATGGCAAAATCTCACTCTTTAATTATGGCAGATGTCCGACAGCAACATCCCGAAATTCCCCGTAGCATTTATCGCTGGTCTAGCAGCAATTTTTACATTTACTTAGCTGTTAAAAGCAACCGCAGCGGCAATCACCGGAGTACATTATCTTGGCTGTATCGAGCTTTCAAAGAAGATTTATTAATGGCACTTTTGCGCCACAATTTGTATCTACTGTCAATAGAAAGTATATTAAAAATAATAGTTCCAGCACCAACTGAATCTGGGTTAGAGTTAAAACAAGCATCAGAAGCGAGTGAAGGGACGACACTTGCTAGGATTGAGACGCGAACGAAGGCTCACAGAATGTTGCCGTCGCAGGTATACGAAAGAATGCGATTCAACAGTTTAGGAAATCGAAAATCTACATAAACTCAACATTGAAAAACCCGGTTTATTCAAAAAACCGGGTTTTTCAGGAAGCTAGAGGGTGTTTAATTCTACCTGGTTGCTCGATCAAGCATCAGGAAAGAGGGTTAAATAAAAAATCTAAATTTTCCCTTCTTCCTTCTTCCTTCTACTTAATCTTTCTAAGCGTGAGAAGCTGTAAGAGTTTGAGCTTTTGGCTGCTGGCCGTCTGGCGCCAGGGATTCGCCTTCAATAAACGAGCGCAACATCCAAGCCATTTGCTCGTGCTGTTCCATCAAACCAGTCAAAAAGTCTGCGGTTCCGTCATCCTTAAACTCTTCACCGCACTGTTCGACGTGTTGGCGGAGATTGCGAATAATCAGTTCGTGGTCGTCAACTAAACGCGACACCATCTCAGTCGCTAAAGGCAAATCGCCGATATGTTCTTTAATCGAGCCATACTTCAGAAAACCCTCAGCAGTACCAATTGGATAGCCACCTAAAGTTCTCACCCGTTCAGCCATAGCATCGATATTTAGTGTTAACGCCTGATAGTGTTCTTCCCACAACTGGTGGAGCGATCTAAACTGCGGGCCCACTACATCCCAGTGATACTTTTTGGTTTTGATTAACAGGAGATAAGCATCTGCCAGGTCGTGATTCAATAGCTCGATAACGCCTGCACGCTGCTCGTCAGATAGACCTATGTTTAACTTACGCATTGAAATTTTTCCTTCAACTCTAACTTTACATTTATTAGAACAAATTTACCCAACCACTTACATCAACCCAGAGGACGATCGAAGACGATCGAACTTTAGTAAAATATCTGCTTTTCAGGTTAAAGTAATTGCAATATTGATACCCTTAGATAGATGCAATGAAACTTATTGTTCGGGAACACCTTGGCTTGGTGAACAGAGCGATTGGGCCGCCGATGATTGCCCTCTCAATCCTGCTACAGAAAAAGGCTGGACTCTGATAGCCCGTACAAATCCAGGAATTTCTGTGGAAGTTAAGCAACATCCCACCGAACGTTAACCCAAATCCACACACTTAATTGTGCGGGCTGCTTTCAAGGACTGCATCAGGGACTTGCAATTAAATATAACCCTGTTATCCTAGAAGGCTAGGAAACAGATTTTCTGACACGAGCAGTTCTGACCTCTGTGATTGGGATGCTAGAAATGAGATTGAGTGCAACCGCTCAATCGACGTTTAAGGATGCTGTAAAGAAACAGAGGGGCGATCGCCATCAAAACTTTATGACCAAAGTGGCTGAAAACTACTTTAATGTTTGAGCCGGGAAAGTAGAAACATTTCTAAGATGGAACCCTTGATAGTGTTCAAACCGGCTTACATGAACACAGATAATCTTGGGTTTGTTAAATAGCGATAAACTGAATCAAAGAGAGGTATATCATGACCTGTGAGGTAGTCGATAATCGCTGCTCCTCCTTAGCTCATCAACCCTCTATACTACATGGACCAAACCAAAAGTTTGTTCAACCACGGATCTTGTTTTCACTAAAACCAAGCCTTGGGTCGATTGTGATCGTACAACCACCTGAATAATCCATCCCAAGCGATTCATCACTGATTTGAGAAACCGTTGACCGCTGTCACCTCGATCGACTCTACCAAATACAGCCACGCAACCCTTTGTCCCATCTAGTAGGCCACCGGGAGAAGTGGTGCGTTCGCTTCACCTTCAGGAACACTTGCGCTGCTGTGACCACCACAGCACTAAGCCGAAGCTATCAACAGCAGTGTAGCGTTGTCGGCCCGCATGAATGCTTTGTCAAACCCCACACTTTGATGAAGCATCGTTGCAGTGGCAAAAGTTTAAACCTAGTTTTTGGCGGATGGCGCCTCCAAGACAGATAAAAAAAGCAGTCCTCTGTGTTTGCGCGAAGGAGGAGATAGAGGGCATTGCAGTTTGTCCTATCTGGGGAATACGGGGTAAAGTAGCGGTAGGAAAGATTTATCCATACTTTTACTAACTGTGCTACTTTCATTGTTAGCTGTAAACCATCATGCGGGAAATCTGCCAGAGCGTGGAAACCATATTTCAACTGCTGTTAGACGAACTCAAAAAGTCCACTCGCGCGTCTGAGCAAAACTGCCAAGATGTAGCAGGGCGACTCGCAGCAGAAGTCAACAGGATATGCACTGAAAGCCAGCGGATTCAAGCCTCCGGAGATATAGAAGGTTCAGCCCAGAGCCTCGCTCAGCACCGCTTGCAACAATGCCTTCACTATTACAATTTAGGCTCCGGGCCCGGGCGAGTAGAATTGCACAGTACCCTCAGCGCGATCGTCTATCGCTACATCACCCCTCCGCAGGTGCAGTCTAGCTATCAGGCGCGAGTAGAACTGATCAAAGATTTTTTGCAAGGATTTTATCTCGAAGCTTTAAAGGCATTTCGGCGCGAAACCCAACTGCCACCTACCTACAGTCCCCGCACTCGCTTAGAACTAGCAGAGTACATGGCTTTTGTAGAGCGCTTCGGCAAGCGACGCATTCCTTTACCTCGGAACCGCAGCCAGCAACTAATTATTTTACGGGCCCAAACCTTTTCCCAGCAGCAGCCCAAAGAAACTTCCGTAGATATGGAACAAGCCGCCGACGGAGGGGCTTCAGATTCCGACCAAACTTGGAACGACACCTCGGTGCACTCAGTGCGGGAAGCGATGGCCGGACAGGGTTCGGCGGCAATTCGTCCCCTCGGCGACGAGTCAGAATCTCTGCGGCAAAACGTGATTGACGAATTAGTGGGTTACTTGAAAGAACGCAACCAACAAGACTGCGCCGATTACTTCGTGCTGCGCTTGCAAGACTTGCCGACTAATGAAATAGAGTCGCTTTTGGGTATAACTCCCCGCCAAAGAGACTATTTGCAGCAGCGCTTCAAGTACCATTTGCTCAGGTTCGCCATGTCGCACCGCTGGGAGCTCGTTCACCAGTGGCTGGAAGCAGACTTAGACCGCAATTTGGGTTTGCTGCCTTCTCAGTGGCAGGCTTTTGGCGAGCAAATTGGTCCAGAGGGACAGCGTTTGCTAAAGTTGAAACAACAGGGTCTGTCAGAGTCAGCGATCGCGCAAAGCCTCGGCAGCACGGTAGCCCAGGTACAGAAACGGTGGTTTAAATTGCTGGAACTTGCCTGGGAATTGCGAAATCGTTCAGATTCCGGAGAAGGGGCATCTAGTGATGAATAACGAAACGAACAGGGATGCAGAGGCTTTCGATCGCCATTTTTTAGACTGGATATTGCAGGCGCCGATCGCGAATACCTCTAACGAAGATGAGGAAAACCTCTATCCATCCCCTCGCTCAGAAGAGTGGGGCGACACAGAAGACAATTCCGGGGTGGAATACTGGGAATGGGACGAACCAGACCCGCTGGACTATCAAGTGGGGGCGCACAGCAATGCACCCGCACAACCGCAGACAATTGGAGAAATACCGACCGTGCAAGACCGTTTTCAGACCTTGTTAAAAGAAAGGCTTAGAGCCGAAATTGAATCTAACCCGCCACTGTTCCCCTGGGAAACAGAATTCAAAAGCTACGACCACGATTACCCAGACGATGTAGCCCCGCAATGGGTTCCTCCCCTACACCTCTGGACTCCCCAACTACAAAATATCAGGTGGGGCAGCCTGCCAATTCCGATCGCCCAAGGGGTTTTTGCTCAACTGCTAGAACCTTGTCAGGAACTGGTAATGTCGTCGCTGCGGCAAGGCTCGAAGTTAGTTCGCGCTGTAGATAGCTTGTTTCCGGGCCAGTCTCACGAACTCAACGAGTTAGCTGGTTTAGTGCTTCGAGGTTCTTTGCGGGGACTTCTAGATTTAGAAGATTTCCCGACTTACGAAGCGGCGAGTACCGATCAACAAATGGTGCTGTCGCTGTTGGCCGCGAGGGAAATCATGGAGTCTCTAACTTTGGATTGTCCTGTGAATCAGCCGCCTGTTTCGCGGGAGTGGCTGACTGGTTTGGGTTCGCTAACTCTGGAAGCTCAATACCTGTCGAACAGCAACAGAGAACAGCCAATGCCATGTTTAAGAGTTGAGTGCCAATTTCCGGGGGCAGGAAGTTTGGAACTCAAGGGAGAAGATGCCGAAGCAACTGCACATCGTCCAAATTCCGGGCATTTAAGTGTAGAGTTGTTTGACCCACAACCGAACAAGACTTATGCTCTAGAAGTTCGATTACAAAACTTCGAGACCAGACCTTTGATGTTTGCTATTCGTCCAATTTGGACAGGACAAGATAGCAACTAGAAAGGTCTAATTAGAGTAAATAATTTAGGTTTTTACTCTCTGGTTTGACCTCACACAAAAACCGATGCAATCCCTCGACTTCTGTCGTCGTGGAAAGCAAAAAAGTTTAGATATTAGTTCAAGCCCCCAGATTCATCTGTGGAGTAAATCTAAAATCTAGAATCTAGAATCTACAATCTACTGCTCGTTGACTTGGATGGGTGCACATGACAACTGATAACCTGCGAAATATACCTGTTTTGGGTAAGCTGTGGGAGCAGATTGAGGCCATGCCTCCGCCGGTGATTGAGGATTCTTTACTGCTGCGAATCCTAGTTCAGTTGTTGGTAATTGTGGGAATTGTGGCTACTGACGTTGCTGCTGAAGAAGCCCTAAACCTGTGGGCTGTGCCTGTTAGTATTGTGGGAGCAACTTGGAGTTGGTACCGCCGCCGCGATCGCAATGTAGCTGCTAAGTTCTGCATAGCTATTGGAATGCTGGTGGCGCTGTTCGCTTTTTTTAGCCGCTTGGTGGGAGAATTGAATGATACGCGGTTAGTTTTGGCGCAACTGTTAATCCAACTTCAAGTGCTGCACAGTTTCGATTTGCCTCGCCGCAAGGATTTAGGCTACTCGATGGTAATCGGGCTAATTTTGTTAGGGGTAGCAGCGACTCTCAGCCAAACCTTGACTTTTGCGCCGCTGTTGTTGGTGTTTTTGGCTTTAGCGCTTCCGACTTTGGTTTTGGATTATCGATCGCGGCTGGGATTTGTGAAGCCAGAAGCCATTGGCGAAAAAGCACAAGGTAAAGGGAAAAATGAAAGCCTGTCGCTATTTGCTGCTACTTTATCCCCAAAGTATTTTGGTTGGCTGCTGCTGATAACTGTCGGGTTGGGGCTGACTATTTTTGCGTTTTTGCCACGCCTCCCTGGCTATCAGTTGCGGACTTTTCCGGTGAGTGCTCCTATTGAATATCAGGGGGAGTTTGACTCGCGCAGCATTCTGAATCCAGGGTATGTCAGAGGGGGGAATCAAAAAGGAACTGGCGGAGGAAGGGGGAGAAACCCAGACAAAGGGCCAGGAGAAGTGGACTCTA
This sequence comes from Microcoleus sp. Pol12B4, assembly GCF_036701385.1. Taxonomy (NCBI): domain Bacteria; kingdom Bacillati; phylum Cyanobacteriota; class Cyanophyceae; order Oscillatoriales; family Microcoleaceae; genus Microcoleus; species Microcoleus sp. Pol12B4. The sequence goes on from NZ_JAUBQR010000141.1 coordinate 14,803, forward strand.
CTTTTTATTACGGTTTCAATCAGCGCATCAATCAAAATTTGCGGGGGGAAATGAAACCTGAAGTGGTGATGCGGGTGCGGTCGCAGGCGGCGGGTTTTTGGCGGGTGTTGGGATTCGACAAATACACCGGTCAGGGTTGGGAAATTTCTCGCAACGAACAAGCTCAAAAGGTGAATAGAACTCGCTGGTCTTATCAATTTTATCTGAATCCTTTTCCCAATGCGCCTCGCACTCAAGAGGTGATTCAAAGTTATACTATTGTTGCTCAGTTGCCGAATTTGATTCCGGCTTTAAACAAGCCGAGGGAACTTTATTTTCCGACGCCAGAGGTGGCGATTGATGCCGAGGGGGGTTTGCGATCGCCTTTGGAATTAGCGGAGGGTGTGACTTATACGGTGATTTCAAATGTGCCTTTTCGCGATCGAGCTTTGTTAGGAAAAACTGGTACTAATTACCCGAAAAATATTCGCAACTTCTATTTGGATGTGCCGCCGAAAATTGCCCAGAAGGTGCGAGAAAAAACTGAAGAAATATTGGCGGCAAGAACTAGAGTATCTCAATCAGACAGACCGATCGATTCTCCTTACGAAAAAGCTTTGTACTTAGCTCAATATTTGAAGCAAAACCCTAATTATAAAATTGAAAAAGCTTTGCCTTACTTAGAGGAAGGTGAAGATTTAGTCGAGGGTTTTCTGTTTGGTTACAAAAATACCCAGGATGGCAAAAAAGTTACAGGTGGATATCCCGACCACTTTTCGACGGTATTGACAATTATGCTGAGGTCGATCGGGATTCCGGCGCGACTGGCGGGCGGTTTCGATACAGGAGAATTCAACCCGTTTACTGGTTACTACGTTGTGAAAAATACCGATGCTTTCTTGATGACGGAGGTATATTTTCCCAATAATGGCTGGTTTGCTTTTAATCCGATTCCCGGTTATCCGCTGATTCCGGCTTCGGTGGAAGACAACCAGACTTTTAGTGCGATTGAATCGTTTTGGAAGTGGATGGCGGGTTGGCTACCGACTCCACTCAGAAGCGGGCTGGATTCAGTCATAGGTTTTGTAATTGGCTGGATAACTTTGATTGTGGGCTGGTTTCTGGGACAGTTTTCTAAGGGTTGGGTGGGGTTATTTACTGGTTTGATTGCTGCGATCGCCTTTGGCTTTATTGGCTGGTTAATTTGGCAACTGTGGTGCAAGTGGCGCCACCGCCGCTGGCTGGCGAAGTTGCCGCCGGTGGAAGGGGTTTATCAGGAAATGCTGAAGGATTTGGCGAGTAGGGGATTTGCCAAGCAAAAAGCTCAAACGCCTTTGGAGTATGCTGAGGCAATGCGCGGCAATCATGCAACTGATGAAGCTGAGGTGATTTATGAAGTTTCGCAAGCTTACGTGCGGTGGAAGTATGGCGGCGAAGCGGGTAATTTGAACCAGTTGCGGCAGTTGGTGGAAAATTTGAGGCGATCGCACTTGAAGAAACTCAAAAAGTTAAGATAAAAATCGGCGATGGAAAGAGGCTGCTGTCGAATGTCTGATGAGTCAACCCATCAGATATTCGCCGTCCTGAATAGGCAGAATGATGGTGTAATTGAGACACCATATTACAGCACTTTCCGATGCTATGAGGTACAGTAGCAGCAATGAGTGAACCAATGTCTTAAATAGTTCAGATTCATCAAATTAAAGGCAGCTACTATGATCCTGCCAATCATCTCTGGGGTCTTGGGAGAAAACATTCGTAAAAAAGATTTAAGCTGTGACCAACACATTTTAAGAGGATTAAAATCAGGAGAGTAAGGGGATAAACAAATAAGCCTTGCACCTACGCTTTCAATCATTGAATTGATTGAGGTTAGTTTATGGGCGGGTAAATTATCCATTACTACTACCGCACAATAGCCACAACTGAGGGCATAAAAACTTCTTAATAAATACAGAAAATGCTGCACCGTCCATTGAGTCATTCAGGATCATTAATGCCAGCAGTTTCTTAAGATTAATTGCGCCAATAGCTGTGACGAACGCTCCTCGATAAAATGGTTGAATTCCTCCTATTCTTGTCCCCAAAGAAGAATGGGCATGACTTCTAGCCAAACGAACGCATCATGGCTGTTTCGTCTAAAAATACGCTTGTTTTGGGTCTCGATATTTCGGATTTTTTCCCAATACTCAACTCTTAGTTTTTGTACTCTTTCTGTTCCGGCTTGGCTACTGTACCATGTTTTTTTTCGAGTGAGTCCTAATTTTTGTTTGGGGCGACACAGGCGCTCCGACTCACGCATTTTCCAGTCTTCTATCCCCATAATTCACACAATTCGCTCAAAGTAGCATCGGGAGGACGAGCTAAAGCATTCCCTCACTTACGTTTCTGCATCATTTAAATGACTGAATCGGGTTTTCCCCCTCTGTTTGGGAGGTGAATTTTCCTCAGTTTGTTGTTGCTTGACCAGTTTTTGAACTAGACTTTTAGTAACGCCAAACAGGTCAGCTACTTTTCTCGCTTGACATCTTCTCTGCCAAGTGCGCTGTCACTATTTTTGAGCAGAGGTCTAAAAAATAGGATTTCATGAGCTTTAGCTATCAGGTGCTTTGCACTTAATTGAAGCTTATAAAATCGGAAAGTGCTGTATATACTTTCCCCGATTTTGAATTTCTACTTTTAGATGAGGCTAAAAAATCTCTAAAGACATAAATGTTTTAATATCAATGCTGCAAAATACGGTGGCGTATAGAAGATAAACTGCCCGCTACCTGTAGGGACACGGCGCTGCCGTGCCACCTACCCAGAACTCGCTCTATAGCTCGTCTAATTCCCTACATATAACTAAGCTAAAAACTGGAATTGAGAACCGTTAACTGCCAATGCGAACGGACTCGCTTGTTCAAATGCACCAGTAAGTTCAAAGCTGTTGGTATTTAAAACTATCCCCACAATCTGTCCGGTAATGATGTTTTCAATCACCATGTCGTTGATAATTCCGTCATTATCGTAAGCAATCAAATTGTCGTCTTCAAAGAAAAGGTCTAGTTCTGTTAAACCGTCCGTCAAACCGATGCGATCGCCCTCGTCGAAGTTAAAATCGGTAATGACATCGGCTCCATTTATACCAAATGCTTCATCGTTGCTTCTGATCACAAATATATCAGCACCGATGCCTCCCGTGAGCAGGTCAACTCCCCGATCGCCTGCTAAGAAATCGTTGCCCTCATTGCCTTCTAAATCGTCGTCTCCTTGCCCTCCCCGCAGGATATCGTTCCCGAACCCTCCGAAGATCAGGTCATT
>NZ_JAUBQR010000142.1:0-17785 GCF_036701385.1 Microcoleus sp. Pol12B4
AGTTGGAAGCGTATATAACGGATGATTTGTGGCTGAAGAATGCGGCTCATGCAAATAATATGGCAGCCAAATTAGCCGCAGGTTTGGCGGGAGTTGAGGGAGCGAAGTTTTGCCATCAAGTTGAAGCCAACGAGATTTTTATTCAACTTCCCGAATCTGTAATTACAGGGGTTTTAGCTGAGGGCTTTCTGTTTTATAGGTGGGATGAATGTACTCTTAGACTGGTAACGGCTTTTAATACTTTGGAAGCAGATGTTGTTGCTTTGGTGGAAGCGGTTAAACGACATCACCGATTATTTCGTAAGGGCGAGTTGGACGAATAATATCGGACGAGTACCAACAATCTAGATAAACCCGCCACCACAACAGATAACCCACATCAACATTAAATTTGGCTCGAATGCGGAAAATCTACATTCTGATTTTTCGTTTGATGGGGGCGGGCTTGAGAGATTGCTGGTTATTTACAATTATTGTTTGTGAAACCCGTACCTACAATTTAATAGATTGAGGAACAGGTTCGGCAACTGCGGCTAGTTCGGGTTCAACTTCTGCGAGATGTGCTTCTAAAAGCGCCAGATTTCTCATGTTTGATTTATAAAAAGCATCGAAGATATCTCCGACTAACGGTACTGAACCCACCACGGCTTCTAGACCGATGTTGTAAACCATTTTCCCTAGAGTTTTTTGGGGAATGTTGAATCGAGTTGCTAAATAAATTAGGTAGGCGGAAAACGCGGTATCTACGATATCCCCAGCACCCGGAACTAAACCGATAATGGGGTCTAAACCAATGCGAAATTTAGTGCCGGGGATGCCAATGGCGGTATCCATCAGGCGGCTGAGTTTGCGGATGCGGTTGAGGGTGGCGAGACGCTCTATGTTGTTCATATTATTATTGTTGAACTAGGTTGAAAATTTGAAATCTGTCGGAAGAGGGAAAAAAAACATCTAGAAACCGCTCATTCTCGATCTTCGCTAATATGCTGAATTCCCCATTCGTGCATGGCATTAATAATCGGTTTGAGACTTTCGCCCAAAGGCGTTAGCGAATATTCAACTTTTGGCGGCACTTGCAGGTAAATTTCCCGGTGCACGATCGCGTCTGATTCCATTTCGCGCAGTTGCTGCGTCAGCATCTTCTGAGTAATGCCGTTGACAGCTCGTTGCAGCTCGTTAAAACGCTTCACTCCTTGAAACAACTCCCGCAGAATCAAGACTTTCCAGCGCCCGCCAATCACCTCTAGAGTTCGTTCTACAGGGCAATTTGCTCGATCGACCTTTACTTCTTGGACTTGCATAGTATCTTTTTGGTAAGTACCGCACTTTTAAGTGCGTACTATCCATAATAGCTTGACTAGGTTTAAAATAAAAACATCAAAGAAATACCCGATAAATTTCACTGAGGATTGAGAAAATGATTACCGTCAGAAAAAGTGAAGCAAGAGGACACGCAAATCACGGTTGGCTGGACAGTTACCACACATTTTCTTTTGCGGGCTATTACGATCCAAATTATATGAATTTTCGCTCTTTGCGGGTAATTAATGAGGATTTTGTTAGCCCCGGCAGAGGTTTCGGCACTCACGGACACAGCGACATGGAAATCATTACTTATGTATTAGAAGGAGCATTAGAACACAAGGATAGTTTGGGTACTGGTGCAGTGATTAAACCCGGTGAAGTGCAGCGGATGAGTGCAGGTACGGGTATCCAGCACAGCGAGTTCAATAACTCGCAAACAGACCCAGTTCATTTGCTGCAAATCTGGCTGTTACCCGATACAAAAGGCTTGCAGCCGAGTTACGAGCAGCGCGAATTTCCCCTAGCAGAAAGGCACGGAAAACTGCGCTTAGTGGCGGCGCGAGATGCGAGAGATGGTGCTGTGAAAGTGCATCAAGATGTTGATTTGTATGCGGCTGTTTTGGATAAAGACTCGCGGGTTTCTCATGCTTTGCAGCCGAATCGCCACGCTTGGGTGCAAGTTGCTCGCGGCTCGGTTTTGCTGAACGGTTTGCCTTTGGAAAATGGCGACGCTGCGGCGGTTAGCGGCGAAACTGAATTGGCGATTGAAGCTACGGCAGATGCTGAATTTTTGCTGTTTGATTTGGCATAAAATTGGGCATCCTACATACTAAGTAAGGTGCGCAATGCGCACCTTACTTAGGGTGGGTTACTACTTAGGAAATAAGTAAATAGGAGGAAGACAGTAAATTTTATTTGTGGTATTTTTACTAAGGTTAAGTGTTTAGGATAAATTTTTATGCAAGAAAACCCGATCGCCAGAAAGCATCTTATTTGGAGCCTCATCACTGGTTTAGCAGTTGGCGCGATCGCGGGCGCACCTATCGGCTGGATGGCTAATGGGTATTATTCCGAGCAGCGTTTGGCTCAAATTCTGATTTGCCGAGAAAAGAATAGAGATCAGCCAGTTGCTATTGTTGAGGCTAGGTGCGGTTCCAGATTCTAAATTTTTCTGCTAGCCAGAGGGCTGTGTCAAATATTGTGAGGCTTGTGCGAATGTCGAAAGTTTGATCGTCGCGCAGGCGTTTTGCCGTTGTCAACCGTCAATATGCCACAAACCGGAAAAGTTATCCGTCAGTTGATATGTGGGTATGTTAAATTGACACAATAATGAATTACAGCAGAACAATTCCGGCTATTTTGAGTGCTACGATCGCCCTGAGTTCGATCGCGCTCATCCCACTGACATCACCTCAAATTGCCCTCGCATTAACCGCCGACAAAGTTAAAACCGTTGCCCAACAAATTACTGTTCGCATCCAGGGGCCAAAAGGCGGTTCGGGAGTAATTTTAGAGAAGCAGGGCAGCACATACTATATTCTCACAAACTGGCACGTTATCGATAAAGCCGGCGATTACGAGGTTGTAACTCCTGACGGCAAAGCTCACTCTGTATCATACAGCCTCGTGCGGCGAATGCCCGGTGCGGATTTGGCGATCGTACCTTTCAGCAGCGCTCAAAGCTACCCCCTAGCTCAATTAGCAAATTCCGCAGCAACTAAGGGAAACAAGGCTTATGTGGCTGGCTGGCCGATATCCGGCGGTTCTCTGAGACAGCCGATTTTCCTCGCGACGGAAGGTCAGCTTACCGGCCGCCAAACTCCCTGGAACGGCTATACTTTGGTATACAACAACTTAGTGAGAGCGGGCATGAGTGGCGGACCGGTGCTCGACGATGCGGGGCGAGTTGTCGCAATTAACGGCATTGTCAGGTTAGAGGACAATTCCGATAAAATCGTGGCTGCGGGAATAGAAATTAATACTTTCATGAAATGGCGATCGACTATTTCGCTGCCAGTAGTTCCCCAATCTCCTACTGCCGGAAACCCGAAAACTCCGGCGAATAATGCGCCCCGCACGCCCGCAAGTGCGATCGCCTTTGCTGCTACCAATACTCTCAAAGGGCCTTCCGAAGTTGTCAGTTCCCTTGCCCTAGCTTCAGCTTATTTTACTACAGGAAATAGCAACGGCACTATCTCAGTTTGGAATTTTCCCAGCGGGCAATTAAAAACTACCCTGCAAGGTCACACGGAAGCCGTAAACGCACTGGGCGCGAGTGCGGACTCCAAGGTGTTAGCTAGCGGCAGCGACGACAAAACTGTGAAAATTTGGAATTTAGAAACTGGCGCGGTTGTACGCACTTTGAGCGGGCATTCCAATGCAGTTTCGAGCGTTGCCGTTAGTCCTGATGGTCAATTTGTAGCGAGCGGCAGTTGGGACAAAACGATTAAGATTTGGAACCCGAAAACAGGAGAGTTGCTGCGGACTTTGACCGGGCATTCTGGGTTGGTGAATGCTGTGGCAATTAGTCCCGACAACAAAACTTTAGCTAGCGGCAGCAAAGATGGTTCAATTAGGTTGTGGAATTTAGCTAGCGGTCAAGCAATTCGTACGATTGGCGGCAAAAACTTGGCTGTTTTGTCGCTAGATTTTACTCCCGACGGCAAAAGTTTAGCGGCGGGCAACAGCAACGGCACTGTTGGGTTGTGGAATGCCGGAAACGGGCAGTTAATTCGGCGTTTAAGCGGGCATACTGACGGGGTTTGGTCGGTGGCATTCAGTCGGGATGGCACTACGCTGGTTACTGGGAGTTGGGATAAGAGTGTGAGACTTTGGGATGTGCGATCGGGCGAATTGAGAGGTAATTTGAGCGGTCATGCTGGCTACGTTAGCGCTGTGGCGATTAGCGCAGATGGCAAGACTATTGTTAGTGCGGGTTGGTTGGGGGAAATCAAGATTTGGAAAAGGAGTTGAGATTTTTTTGAACGAACCGCGAAGGCGCGTTACGCGGAGGGGCGCGTAAGCGCTACTCAACCTAGAAACAGCCCCGCCTCTGTAGCGAAGCCAGCTACTTGAGGGTTGGGGTAGGCACGGACTCTACTGGTAGGGTGCGTCAGTTCGTAGCGATTCGATGCACATGGGCTAATCATTTCCGGGCTCCGCACCCTACTACCTAGCATTTTGCTTCAAAGTACGATCGACACTTATGATAGATTTGGTTCTTGCAGGACTACACTAAAAGACATAAATCAAATTAAGATTTGCGCCATAAATTCGATCGACCCGCTGTGCTGGGGGGACTCTGCACTTCGCGGAGTCAATCTAAAATCTAAAATCTAAAATCTAAAATTGCGTGACTTCTGACAAATGATTGAAGTAGAACACTTAAGCAAAACTTACGGTTCGACCGCAGCGATCGCGGACGTGTCCTTCTCGGTCGAATCAGGAGAAATTCTCGGGTTTTTGGGGCCAAACGGCGCTGGCAAAACCACAACCATGCGGATTTTGTCGGGATATTTGCCGGCATCCAGTGGTACGGCCCGCATCGCCGGCCTCGATGTTCACGAAAACTCGATGGCCGTCAGACAGCGCATCGGCTATCTGCCGGAAAACCCGCCACTGTATCCAGAAATGAGTGTGGAAGGGTTTCTCTTTTTTGTGGCCAGGATTAAGCAAGTACCTGCGGGCGATCGCGCGCGACGAGTTACGTCCGCGATCGAACGCTGCGGCCTGGTTGATAAACGCAAAGTTTTAATCCGCAAGCTTTCTAAAGGATTTCGTCAGCGCGTCGGTATCGCTCAGGCGATCGTCCACGACCCGCCAGTGATTATCTTAGACGAACCAACCGTCGGCCTCGACCCCCGACAAATCATCGAAGTCCGCAATTTAATCAAAAGTCTTGGCGGCCAGCACACAATCATCCTTTCCACGCACATTCTGCCGGAAGTCAGCATGACTTGTAACCGCGTTACCATCATCAATCGCGGTAAAATCGTCGCTGCGGGTAGTCCCGAAAATTTGATGGGAGAGTTGGCGGTGGGAGAGGGCTACGAACTCGAAGTCGAAGGCGAGGCAGATTTGGTAAACAGTCTGCTTTTGCCTTCTTTGGAAAATTTGCCAGGAGTTCGATCGGTCGAATTAATTCCCAGCCAGCAATTTTTAGTGAATCGCTACCGCCTGCGGGCTTTGTGCGAACCGGAAAGAGAACCAGGACGAGAAATTGCTACAGCTATCCTCGCCTCTGGATTCGGACTCTGCGAAATGCGCCGCTCTCGCGCTACTTTGGAAGATGTGTTTTTAAGGCTGACAGCGGCTGAAAAGAAACCGGAAGAAAATCTGGTTCACAGCGAACCGGAGGTCGATCGAAATCTCCAAGAAGCCACAGAAATTCAAGATTCGCTCGCGGATTCTCATCAATCGGAATCACAACTTACGAGCATCCCGGACAATCTGCCCGTTTCAAATAAACCAGAGTCTTTCTATGATTCTCATTCAGCATCGGAACCAGTTGCAGAAACTGAAGAGTTGCTTTATGATTCTCATTCCGCATCGGAACCGGTTGCAGAAACCGTACAGCCGATAGAACTTTCTCGACCAGAATTAGAATCAGTTGCAGAAACCGCAGAGTTGATAGAACATCCTCAACCAGAATTAGAACCAGTTGCAGAAACCGTAGAGTTGATAGAACATCCTCAACCAGAATTAGAACCAGTTGCAGAAACCGTAGAGCCGATAGAACATCCTCAATCAGAATCAGAACCAGTTGCAGAAAACGTAGATTTGAGTGAAGCGAAGCATCTCAGTTTGGGTGTCACAGGAACCCGAGGATCTTACTCGCTACAGATATCTAAACAAGCAAGCAGGATGCTCACTTTTGTAAAAAATGTTTTTTATAAAAGTGAGAGACTCCCGATAGAACCTTCTCCATCAGCACCAGTTGTCGAAAATCTAGAAGTTTCAGAAACCATAGAGTTGATCGACTATTCTCAACCAGAATCCGAACCAGTTGTCGAAAGACAAGAGTCGAGCGAGTATCATGAACCAGAACCGATTGTCGAAAATCTAGAAGTTTCAGAAACCATAGAGTCGATCAACTATTCTCAACCAGAATCCGAACCAGTTGTCGAAAGGCAAAAGTCGAGCGAGGCTCGTGAACCAGAACCAATTGTCCAAAATGTAGAAGGTTCAGAAACCGTAGAGTCGATCGACTATTCTCAACCAGAATCCGAACCTGTTGTCGAAAGGCAAGAGTCGATCGAGCATCATCAACCAGAACCAATTGTCGAAAATCTGCCCGTTGTTTCAGAAAGCCTAGAGCTGATCGAGCATCCTCAACCAGAAACGATTATCGAAAATCTGCTGGTTGTCGAAACGCAAGAGTCGCTGGACTATTCTCAACCAGAATCCGAACCTGTTGTCGAAAGGCAAGAGTCGCTCGACTATTCTCAACCAGAATCCGAACAAATTACAGAAACACCAGAGGAAATAAGCGATTTAGAACCTGAAATGCAACCAGTCGCAGAGTTTCTGGAAACTGTAGAAAGACAAGAGTTGATCGAACATCCTCAACCAGAACCGATTGTCGAAAATCTGCTCATTGTCGAAACAGTAGAGTCGCTAGAGCCTTCTCCACCAGAACCGATTGTCGAAACAGTAGAGTCGATCGAGCATCCTCAACCAGAACCGATTGTCGAAAATCTGCTCATTGTCGAAACAGTAGAGTCGCTAGAGCCTTCTCAACCAGAACCTGTTGTCGAAAATCAGCTCATTGTTCAAATGGTAGAGCCGATCGAGCCTTCTCAACCAGAACCCCAACTGATTTTAGATACACCAAATTCGCTAGAGCCTTCTCAACCAGAACCTGTTGTCGAAAATCAGCTCCTTGTTCAAATGGTAGAGCCGATTAAGCCTTCTCAACCAGAACCCCAACTGATTTTAGATACACCAAATTCGTTAGAGCCTTCTCAACCAGAATCCGAACCGATTTTAGATGCGCCTAAGTCGCTAGAACATTCTCAACCAGAATCCGAACCTGTTGTAAAAAATCGACCACTCAAAAAAAAGCCACAACCGAGTAGCGATTCTCGACCACAACAGCCACCAGTTAGCAAAAAGCGACAAATAGAAAGAAAAAAACAGGATAGCGACGGCAGCGAAACACCACCTGCAGGCGACTCAGAATGAACCAACTACCAATGGCCAATTACCCATTCCCAATTCCTAAATGTTAGTAATGATTAGTAATATTGTCGCAATTTACCGGAAAGAACTACAAAGCTATTTTGCATCGCCATTAGCCTATGCCATCGCAGCAGTCTTTTGGCTAATCACCGGCTACTTTTTAATAGCCATCCTCCTCGCTCCCGACGGGTTAATTCCCCAAATCGGCCAGCGAGACCAAATGGGAATTACCGAACCTCCCATCGACGTTGCTTACGAATTCCTGCAACTCTTCCTGCGAATCATGGGTTCCCTTTCCTTGTTCGTACTACCTGCACTCTCAATGGGACTTTACGCAGAAGAACGCAAACGTGGAACCTTAGAACTATTAGCCACATCGCCCTTAACAAACTGGGCAGTTGCTACCGGCAAACTCCTCGGTGTTTTAACATTTTATACCACCATGTTGGTGCCCCTGCTGTTCTGCGAGGCGATCGCCCTCAGTTCCTCAACCCCACCCGTACCCCCCGGAGTTCTTCTACTAGGACACGGCGGCTTAATCTTACTAGCAGCAGGAGTATTGTCCCTCGGAATGTTTATTTCCTCCCTCACCGACAGCACAATTTTATCCGCCATCCTCACCTTCACTCTAGTATTATTTCTGTGGGTGATCGATGCAGTCGCCGTAGCTATCGGTGGCCCATTCGGAACGGCATTAGGACATTTGTCGCTGCTAACAAATTACACCAATCTTGTCAAGGGAGTTTTCGATACTAGCAGTTTAATTATGTTTGCCAGTTACATCATTTTAGGAGTATTTCTGACCGCGCAATCCATCGATGCCTTGCGATATCAGCGTTCTTAAAAGCATTGGGAAAGGCGTCGAAAAATAAAGAGGAAAGAGTGGGAAAGTAAAAGATTTGGAGAGTTGCACATTAAAGGAGACACCACCAATTCGCAATGCCCCATTCCCATATCCAATTAATGTTAGTTATTCCACTAATTACTTGAAAAATGAGATTTATCAATCCCAAAATCGACTTTGCGTTCAAAAAAATATTCGGTTCCAGCGACAGCAAAGATATCCTGATTAATTTTTTAAACGCTATCCTTTATGAAGCACAGCCTGTCATCGAAGACTTAGAAATAATTGACTCCCAACCAGAACCTCAAACTCTCGCAACCCAAGACACACACCTAGATGTAAAAGCCACAATTAACGGCGGCAGAATCGCCCTAGTTGAACTTCAACTGATCAACGTGCCTTCTTTTGGGAACAGAGTTTTGTACAACGCTGCCAAAAGCTACAGCCAGCAATTAACAGGAAAAGAACGCTACGAAAGACTAAAAACAGTAATTTCATTGAAAATTGCCGACTTTGAAATGTTTGAGAATCAGCCGGAATTTATGTCACGGTTTGTTTTCCAAGAAAAAGAACAACAGTTTGAGTGTCCAGATACTGAAATAGAATTAGTATTTATCGAACTGCCAAAATTTAGCAAGGGATTAGCAGAATTAGAAACAACCGCAGAGCAATGGATTTACTTTCTCGAAAATACCAGCACTTTGGAGACAGTACCAGAAACACTCAGTGCAGTTCCCGAAATTCAGAAAGCTTTTAGAATTGCCAGCGAGGAAAACTTCACTCAGGAAGAATTAAATGAATTGCACAAGCAAGAACTGTGGATAGAAGACCAGCAGATTGCCATAGAGATAGCAAGAGAACAGGTGACAAAAAGCGCTCAACTATCGTTAATATTGCGTCAGCTAGTGCGGCGTTTAGGCACAATACAACCGGAAACCGAAAACAGCATCCGTCAATTAGGCGTAGAGCAATTAGAAGAACTAGGAGATGCCGTGCTGGATTTCAACAAGCCGTCAGATTTAACAGCATGGTTGCAGGCTAATGCGATATAGAATAACATCCTCGATCCGGAAATTTTTCCCTCAATATTTACCTTATGAAAATTAGCAAAACAAATTGGAAATACGTTTTTTTGCTGGGTCCCCTCCTCATCGCAGCGGGGGTAACAGCAGCACTTGTATCTGGAGTATGGGACCCCCTGACAGTCGGTTTAGTTATTGCCGGAGCAGTGACGATCGCACTTTGGCTGCTATATTTGAGTTACGAACAAAGCTTTTGGGGGCAGCGTTCCACTCAAGCCAGCACCAACGCCCTGATTGCTACCCTCGCCGTCTTTGTGATACTCGGAGTAATTAACTTCATAGCCGTTCGCTATCCCGTCCGTATTGACTTAACCGAAAGCCAACAATTTACCCTTGCCCCGCAGACTCAACAAATACTGCGAAATCTGCAACAAACAGTCAAAGTTTGGGTATTTGACCCCATCCAAAACCCCCAAATTAAAGAATTGCTGCAAAGCTACAAACGCGAGGGAGGCGAAAAATTCCAATTCGAGTTTGTTGACCCGCAAGCCCAACCTGGAAAAGCGCGGGAATTTAGTATTACCAGCATCGGAGAAGTTTACCTGCAATCCGGCGACAAAAAACAGGTACTGCAAAAAGGTGGCACTGCTTTTGGTAGCGACCCAAATCAAGGTCTTTCAGAGATAAAACTGACCAATGGCTTAGAAGAAATCCTGAGCACTCGCGTTGCTACAGTTTACTTTTTGCAAGGCAAAGGAGCCCGCCCGATAAAGGAAGGTCAAGGCGGTATTCAGCAAGCTGAAAAAGCTCTGAAAGATAAATACTACAACGCCCAAACGCTGAATTTGACCGAACGAAAAGAAGTGCCAGAAGATGCAGATGCTTTAATCGTTCCGGGGCAGGACAAACCGTTTTCCGATACAGAAATTAAAGCACTAAAAGCTTATCTCGATCGCGGCGGCAGTTTATTGTTAATGGTAGACCCGGCAATTGATACCGGATTGGACAAAATGCTGCAAGAATGGGGCGTCAAACTAGACACCCGTTTGGCCATCGATGCTTCGGGAACTGGTCAAAGATTTGGCCTGGGCCCTACGGTTCCCACAGTCAGGCGCTACGGCGAACATCCGATTACTCAAAGTTTTGGTACCGGCATTTCATTTTATCCATTTGCGCGTGCTTTGGAAACCTCGCCAGTCGAAGGGATAGAGGAAAAACCGCTGATTTGGACGAGTCAGGAAAGTTGGGCCGAAAGCGATTTGACGACTAAGAAATTGGAGTTTGATCAAAAGACCGATAAACAAGGCCCGCTATTATTAGGTGTAGCTTTAGTTCGATCGTCCACTGACAGCACTCCCTTAAAACCCTCACCTTCACCAACACCAACACCCGTCACCCCTTCACCCCAAACATCGCCCACAACTTCACCGTCGCCGATAAATTCACCATCACCGACAACATCACCATCACCCATAGATTCACCATCGCCGACAGATTCACCATCGCCGACAGGTTCGCCATCGCCGACCACTTCCCCATCACCGACAACTTCTTCCCCATCGCCGACAACATCACCATCACCCATAGATTCACCATCGCCGACAACATCACCATCACCCATAGATTTACCATCGCCGACAACTTCGCCATCACCGACACCTTCGCCATCGCCGACAACTTCGCCAACAGCTTCCCCAATCAGCTATTCAGTGATTGTCTCGCAAGAAGCAACGCCTCCTGCATTACCGACGACTTCGCCAACACCGGCAGCATCTCCCATAGCATCTCCCACAGCATCGGCAGAAAGTTCGCCAACACCAACACCCGCAGCATCTCCCACAGCATCTCCCAGTCCAACTCCAACTCCTTCCGCGCCTTCAACTCCTAGAAAAACATCGCGAATGGTAATAATTGGCACATCTCAATTTGTGACTAACGGTTGGTTTGACCAACAACTCAATAGCGACGTGTTTCTCAATTCAGTCAGTTGGTTGAGTAAACCAGACCAGCAAAGCTTTTCTATCAGTCCGAAAAAAGCTACCAACCGCCGTATTAACATGACGACCATCCAAGTAGGATTGCTGGTGTTAGCTTGGCTAATTTGGCCTTTACTCGGACTGGGAATTGGCGGCGCTATCTGGTGGAAGAGAAGATAAGTTCGCCAACAAATTCTCTAAGGAATTTAACGAATTTATTTGCCTCTTTCTGGTTTTTGTACCTCTTACCCATTACCAATTCCTAATTCCTAATTCCGTAAGGTGCGCCCGGTAGCGCACCTTACCCATTGTCAATTCCTAATACTTCGGCTACGCGAGCGTACAAGTTCCTAATTCCTAATTTCCCTAGGGTGCGTCTCTTACCAATTGCCCATTCCCCATTCCCCATTACCATGCCGAATTCGCTGTTACTATGAAATTGCAGAAAAATACATTAGTATTGATAGCCGTCGCGCTGAGCATGACGGGGTTGGTTGCTTTGTTCGAGATGCAAGTATCTCCGAAACAGGAAGCCGCAAAGGAAGAAAAACAGAAAATTTTTGCTTTTAACTCCGATCGCGTACAATTCTTTACAGTCAAAACTCCCGAAAAAATATTGACTTTTGAACGAGTTTATGCTACAAAAGGAGGCAAATCGAGCTGGGAAATGAAATTGCCAGTGCAAGCACACGCGAGTCAGGCATCGGTGGATTTTTTGCTCGACAGGCTGGCAACAGGAAAGAGCGATCGCACGATTAATATTACTGCTGCTCAACTGCCCGAATTCGGTCTCGACCAACCCCAAGCTACAGTCACAGTAAAACTGGACAACCAGGAAACTCACCGCCTAGTTTTAGGCAAAACAGACTTTAGCGGCCGCTTCTTGTACGCTCAAGCAAATCCGCCGGAAGCGCCCCCTCAAAATTCAGCCGAAAATTTGCCCGTGCTGCTAGTACCTTTTGACTTTAAAAATGCCACTCAGCGACCTTTGTCAGAGTGGAAAAAAGCAGAAGCACCCAAAACAGAGAAACCGCAAAAACCCTCTCCCACGCCAAGTCCTGAGAATCAATAGATGGCAGATCGATCTCAGATGTTGCACCATTCTCAATAAGCCTTTTATGAAGAGGCAAGATGCCTGTTCCACAAAGAGTTCATTTTCTTGTGGAACAGGCCCGAAAGCCTGTTGCTGACAATGGTGCGCTCTGGGATAGAATTTAAAGAACAAATCCCAAAACCTGTTACATCCAACATTCCTCACCTAAAATACAGAAAAGTCTAAACTTAAACTGTATTTAAGTGGCGTGCATTACCCCCAGGAAAGGGCGAATATGTTTCAGACAGCACTCAACCAAGGTACGACAGCAACGGATACAGCGCTTGACGTTGAACTCCGCAAGGTCTTTAAGGTATTTAACGGCGAAACCGCAGTCCGCGGAGTTGACCTCAACATCCGCCGAGGAGAATTTTTTAGCATCCTCGGTCCCAGTGGCTGCGGTAAGACTACGACGCTGCGCTTAATCGCTGGGTTCGAGACTCCCTCAGCGGGCGAATTGATGATTCGGGGCCAGTCGATGACCAACACTCCAGCTTACCGCCGTCCGGTAAATACTGTTTTTCAAAGCTACGCTTTGTTCGGACACATGAATGTCTGGGACAATATCGCTTTTGGATTGCGGATCAAAAAGCTGGGGAAAGCAGAAATTGAAGAACGGGTAAGGGAAGTTTTGCAATTGGTGAAAATGGAATCTTTCGCCAACAGGTTTCCCGGTCAAATGTCGGGCGGCCAGCAGCAGCGGGTGGCTTTGGCGAGAGCTCTGGTAAATCGACCGGCGGTTTTACTGCTGGACGAGCCCTTGGGTGCTCTGGATTTGAAGTTGCGGAAGCAGATGCAGTTGGAACTGTCGAATTTGCATCAAGAATTGGGTTTGACTTTTGTGATGGTGACTCACGACCAAGAAGAGGCGATGAGTCTGTCTGACCGGATTGCGGTGATGCACGAGGGGAGGATTGAGCAAATTGGCTCTCCTGAAGAAATTTATGAGTGCCCGCAGACGGCTTTTGTGGCCGATTTTATTGGCGATACGAATTTGTTTGGGGGTACGGTAGAATCGATCGACCGATCGACTATCACAGTTCGCACATCAGCCAATCTGAAAATAGTCGTTCAGCAGTCGGATATGTGGAGTGGCGTCACAGGCGACTCTGTGGTGGTCAGCGTCCGGCCCGAAAAAGTATATTTGAATCTCTACCAGCCGGAAGTGTCGGTCAACTGTTTTGAAGGGCGGCTCAAAAATACTATGTACATGGGCACGCACGTTCATTACGTGGTTGAGTTGGCGTCGGGCGATAAAATTACTGTACGCCAGCCAAATACCGGTGGCTCTTTCCCAGACCCGCACACGCCGATTTACGCTTATTGGGGAACTACTGATTGTCTCGCTTTGACCGAGCGAGCCTAATTGGGAAACGAAGGAAGAAGGAAGTTCGGCAACGGATTCGCTTTCTGAGGATGTAACGGATGTAACGGATGTCAAGAAAAAGGAAGAAGGAAGAGGGGGAGAATGGGAGAATTTCCCCATTACCAATTATTCCTTATTACAAATTCTCAAATCTAAAATCGAATTTCCCAATCCCCAATTCCCCAATCTAAAATCTAAAATCTAAAATCTAAAATCTAACTGTGCCTCCGACTAACTTACCAATTTCCAGGATTTTCCCGGCTAATTCTACACGCCGTCAGTTCCTAAAAAATTCGGCGGCGACAATTTCCGGTTTAGCTCTTTCGAGTTGTGGCTGGCGACTTGCAGACGTACAATCTGCTCCTCCCGTCAAAGGTGCGGCAGACAAACTTTTCATCTATACTTGGGCAGGCTATACCGATGAAGCTTTGCTCGATCGCTTTGCCGAAAAAACCGGCATTCGCGTAGTGGCCGACGTGTTTAGTTCCAACGAAGAGATGCTGGCGAGAGTTCAAGCCGGTGGCGCCCGCGCCTACAGCATCATTTACCCATCTGATTACATGGTGGTTCAAATGACGGAACTCGGGCTGTTGAGCCCATTAGACCATTCGGTTTTGGGCGGGCTCGATCGGCTAAAAAAACAGTTCCAAAACCCTGTCTATGACCCAGGAAACCGCTACAGCGTGCCTTTGAGTTGGGGAACCACAGGCTTGATTTACAACACCGAACAACTCAAAGAAGCTCCTGAAGATTGGGACTATTTGTGGCAGCATAAACAGGAGTTAGCAAAGCGAATGACGCTGGCGAGTGATGTTCGAGAAGTCATGGGCGCAGCGTTGCGGATGCTGGGCTATTCTCTGAATTCTACGAACCAAGATCAAGTGAAACAAGCTTACGAAAAGTTGGTGGAACTCAAACCGGCGATCGCATCTTTTACTACTGATGCTTGGCGGCCTCAAATGCTGACGGGGGATTTGAAGGTAGCTATGTGTTATTCTTCTGATGCTAATGAAGTAATTTCAGATAACGATAAATTGAAGTATATCGTCCCCAAAAGCGGTTCTTCTCTGTGGACTGACACTTTAGTAATTCCTCAAGGTGCTCCCAATCCCGAAGCAGCTTATAAATGGATTAACTTTCTCCTGCAAGCCGATGTCGCTGCTTCTTTAGTAGAGCGACTCAGTTTTTCAACTCCTTCGGAAGATGCTTTTAGTTTGTTGACGCCGGAAGTCCGCGAAAACGAGATTCTTTTCCCTTCGGAGGATATTTTGAAAAAGTGCGAAGGTGTGGCTCCTGTAGGGAAATTTATGGAAGTTTACGATCGCTATTGGACTCAATTAACCAGCGGCTAATCATCAAACCGAGGGCGGGTTTTACAGGCAATCTCTAATTATAACCCAATATTTAAACAAACTCGCCCCCGCACAGCAGATCGCCCACTCTATCCGTATTATATTGGCGTTAATCCGCGTTCATCAGCGGTTAAAAACTCAAAAAAATTGATCTATGGCTGTTTCAACTAGAACTCCCCCTCCTATTCCTCCCAATTCTTCCTTGAAGCCTGAAACTGTTTCCCCGTGGTCTGCTTGGGCTGGGCCACTGGCATTGCTGGGCCCTTCTGGCTTGTTGCTGCTTTTATTATTAGTCATACCAACCCTGGTAATTTTTCAGCTTAGTTTGGTGCCGAATATTAAACCGGGAGATTTGGTGAATCCTTCGGGAATCGGCAATTACCTGCGAGTGTTTGAGCCGCTGAATTTGCAGGTGATGGGTCGATCGCTCTTTTTCGCAACAGGAACGACTATTCTGTGTTTGCTGCTGGGATTTCCCGTCGCTTACTGGATCGCCCTCAATGTCTCGAAAAAGTGGCGGAATTTAACTTTGTTAGGCTTTGTGTTGCCTCTGTGGACTTCTTCGCTTTTGCGATCGTATGCTTGGATTACAATTCTGCGTCCTACAGGGGTTCTCAACTCGCTGCTGGCACTTGTAGGCATTCCTCCTCTGGAATTGCTCAATCAAAGTTCCGCAGTTTTAATCGGCATGGCTTACAGTTATTTGCCTTATATCGTGACAATTCTCTACGCTTCTTTGGAAAAGTTAGACCGCAGATTGTTAGAAGCATCTCAGGATTTGGGCGCGAATCCAGTGGAAACTTTCTGGAAAGTGACAGTACCTCAGACGATGCCGGGAATTGCTGCGGGTTCTTTGCTAGTATTTATTAGCTGTTTGGGCGATTTTGTGGATCCGGAGTTGCTCGGTGGAGCTTCGAGTATGACGGCGGCTCGTTTGATTTACAATCAGTTTTTGGGGGCTACTCAAAATTGGGGGCTGGGTTCGGCTCTGAGTATGGTATTAATCTTTGCAGTGAGTATCGGAATTGCCCTTTTGCTCAAATATGGCGATCGTAATGCAATTTAAAGAAGTCAGTAGTTATTAGTCATTAGTTATTGGTTGCTGGTTATTGGTAGCTACTCACAAATAACAACTGACAACAACCGATTACCAATTACCAATTACCAATTACCAATTACCGAGAAATGGAAAATACCCCCGAAAATCCACAGGAGGAAATACAAGCCGATATGTACTTAAAACCTAAATTTAAGATTTCTTGGCAGGTAATATTTGCCGTTTTGATGTTTTTTTATATGTACCTGCCTATCCTGGTACTCACATTTTACAGCTTTAACAAATCGCGTTTTAGCGCAGGTTGGGAAGGATTTACTTTAGATTGGTACGTTAAATTATTTAGCGATACGCGGATTTTAATTGCCCTGAGAAACAGTTTAACAGTGGCTGTTTGTGCAGTTGCAATCTCGGCTGTACTCGGCACTTTGATGGCAGTTGGTTTAGCCCGCTACCGCTTTCCTGGCAAGAGTTTATATCAGGGAGTCTCCTACTTGCCGATTATTATTCCAGATATTGCTACCGCCGTTGCTACTCTGGTATTTTTAGCAGCGCTGGCTATTCCTCTGAGTTTGTGGACAATTGTCGCAGCTCACATTGTGTTTTGTCTGGCTTACATCGCCCTAGCTGTTTCTACTAGATTGGCAGATTTAAACCCGTATTTAGAAGAGGCTGCCTTGGATTTGGGTGCAACGCCTGTTGAGGCTTTTATTCAGGTTTTGCTCCCTCAATTAATACCCGGAATTGTTTCGGGTTGTCTGCTGTCTTTTGTCCTCAGCATGGACGATTTTTTGATTGCGAGTTTTACCGCAGGTAGCGGGACTACAACTCTGCCGATGGAAATTTTTAGCCGGATTCGGACTGGGGTAAAACCTGATATTAATGCTCTCAGCGTGCTGTTGATAGTAGGTTCGGGAGGATTGGCATTTCTAGCGGAATATTTGCGCGGCCGGGGCGAGCAAAAACGGGATCATTAGTCATTAGTCATTAGTCATTGGTTATTAGTCACCAAAAAACCCGGTTTCTTTAAGAAACCGGGTTTCTGAAGCGGTAAGGTACGCAGTTCACACCCTACAGAGGTTCTGCGTCTAGGACCCAATTGCTGCTATTTTGCTGCTGGTAATTTCACCTTAGTAGCCAAACCTAGTGCTTCCAAAACTTGAATTGTCATCCAAGTGAAGTCAATTTCCCACCATTCCATCCCGTGACGCGCAGAGTATTGATAAGCATGGTGGTTGTTGTGCCAGCCTTCACCGTAAGTCAGGACAGCCACCCACCAACAGTTAGTAGAACTATCGTTTGTTTCGTAGGTGCGGTAGCCAAATTTGTGAGTGGCGCTGTTAACAAACCAGGTGCAGTGATACACCAAAACTAAGCGTACAAAAATTACCCACACTACAAACGGCCAGCCTGCTGCTAAGTAAAGCAAGACGCCAAAGACGATTTGCATCGGGAGAAAGTAGTTTTGCAAAAAATGGTAAAAGGGGTCGCTCGAAATATCTTTTGTGCAGCGGGCAATTTCAGCGTGAGCTGGACCTTTATATAGCATCCAGCCGATGTGACTCCACCAAAAACCCTTTTGGGCATTGTGAG
>NZ_JAUBQR010000143.1:0-17726 GCF_036701385.1 Microcoleus sp. Pol12B4
GACTGGGTAATTGACTTAGCCGACATTCCCGACAGCGTAGCCGAACAAGCCAAAATACTCTATTTCAATTATCCCAGTAATCCGACTGGAGCAACTGCACCCCGCGAATTTTACAAAGATATTGTTGCTTTCGCACACAAACATCAAATCTTGCTGGTTCACGACTTGTGTTATGCGGAATTAGCCTTTGACGGCTATCAACCGACAAGTTTATTAGAAATTCCCGGCGGGAAAGAAATCGGTGTTGAATTTCACACCATGTCCAAAACTTACAATATGGCCGGCTGGCGCGTCGGTTTTGTAGTAGGAAATAGCAAGATTATTCAAGGTTTGCGGACATTAAAAACTAACCTAGATTACGGTATATTTTCCGCATTGCAAACAGCCGCTGAAACAGCACTGCAATTGCCGGATAGTTACTTGCACGAAGTGCAGAATCGTTACAGGACTCGCCGCGATTTCATGGTGGAAGGATTGGCAGAATTAGGGTGGAATATTCCTAAACCTCTGGCTGCAATGTATCTTTGGGTTCCCTGCACTCCGGGCATGAGTTCGACTGATTTTGCCCTGAATGTTTTGCAGCAAACGGGTGTTGTGGTGACTCCTGGCAATGCTTTTGGACCCGGCGGCGAAGGATATGTGAGAATTAGTTTAATTGCAGATTGCGATCGCTTGGGAGAAGCCCTGCGGCGCATGAAACAAGCAAACATTCGCTATCAATAGTCATGGTCATGAGTCATTAGTCATTGGTCATTAGTTAATAGTTAACAGCTAACAACTAATAACTATTTAATCAAGATTGAGGACAAATGAAATCAGTTAATAAGGGTAAAGCGCTAAAACCAGGGGCTTTCCGCTCGTTCTTTGCTGATATTCGGCGCACGCTACAAATAGGGGTAAGCTGGGCCGAATATCACCCTACAAATGACAAATAACTATAACGCTTGAATTTGCTCAATCACCCAATCAAAAGTTTGTATAACTTGCTTGAGGGCAGATTCGTCTTGCAAAGTAAACAAAGCCAGACTCGGCGACCTTCTCTCGCCCGGTTCTGTAGGTAGCGACAGACCGATCGAACTCAGTTTACTTCTCAATTCCAGCCAATTGTGTTCCCCATTAAACGGCGGTTGGGAACCGTAATTGTCAGCAGAAATCTCCATTCTGCCAGTAATATCTACAGTGAATAACTGATAGGGTTTTCTTCCTCTGTGAGCCAATTGAGCGGCGAAACCACCGTAGGCGTCCCCCGTTCCCCACTGGATTTGAACTTCGGGTTCTTGACTTTTGGCCCACAGGTAAATTGCTTTTGCCATTTGCGCCTCGTCCGCTCCCCGTCTAGCTTTGATTTCCGCAAAAAATGAAGATTCATCCCAGCGCCTTCTTTCGCGCGTTGCGCTGGATTTTTTCTGCTGTGCTTCCGCTGTCTGACCGATCACTCTGGGAACCAAAGTTCTGAGGCCGTCTTCACTTACATACTGCTTAATTTCCAGGGCCAAAACTTCAACCGGGTCCATTTGTTCGTTGAGAAATTCCACAACTCGGCGCATTTCAGCGGAAATCTCGTCAGCTACAAACACTAAGCGAACTTTACCCGCTTGCAAATTAGTTTTAACCTTCTGCCAAAATCTGTCTTCATTAGCATCCGCACCGAGAAACTCTTCAAAAATCTGTTCGGGATCGCGACCCCGATCGCGACAATTAGCTTCAAACAGAGAAATAATTGAATCGATCGGCCAGTAAAACAACGCATTAGCAGCATAGTCGATCGACTGACCCAAAACTTTTTGCCGCAGTTCGGCATTAGGAGTTCGCCGGACATCCACCAAAGTAGGAACTGCATTTTGGTCGAGAAACAAATGATCCAGCGACCACTGCACCGCTGTTTCCTCATCGCTGGGTGCAGCTTCCCGCGAAATTAACAGCCACCTCCGCGCCGTCGCCCGATCGATTTGGTCTCCCGCGATCAAATTAGGATAAGTTACTAGCAAGTCTTGTAACTGGTCTTCCGAGTCGTAGGGCTGTTCCATCATTTCTACCAGCCTGTCGTCGTCCTGAATCAGATAAATACCTCCTGCCATGCAAGCCCACCTACTTAATTTTAGATTTTAGATTTTAGATTTTAGATTTCAGGCTTAGTTATTAGTCTTCAGTCTTCAGTCTGCAGCCAATGACTTGTTAAGGCAGAAGGCATTGGTCTGAATTCAATAAAAACTTTGATTTCAATAATTTTTATTGCTTGTTAATTCAACAAAAAATTCTTTCTGACTAATGACTGATGACTAATAACTAATGACTAATGACTGATGACTAATCACTCATACAACCAGTAAATACTCGCTGTGCCGGCCCGGTCATGTAAATCCGCCCAGAAACTTCTGCCCATTCGATTTCCAAAACGCCGCCGGGAAGCTCAACTGCAGTTACCCGATCGCACTTCCCTACCAACACCCCAGCTACCACAGCAGCACAAGCACCAGTCCCACAAGCTAGAGTAACACCAGCGCCTCTTTCCCACACCCGCATTTTTACGTAGTCTGAACGTATCACTTGAATAAACTCCGTATTGGTACGCTGCGGGAATGCTTTGTTGTGCTCGAATTGAGGCCCGACAGTTTCTAAAGCAACAGCCGCAACATCCTCTAGAAAAGTAATGCAGTGAGGATTTCCCATGCTGACACAGGTAACAGACCAAGATTTATCAGCCACTTCGATCGGCACATCTATAGCTTTGGCATCCGGTGCAGCCAAAGTTGTCGGGATTTCCGCAGCCAGCAGCCGGGGAACCCCCATATCCACTTTCACCTGACCGTCCGATCGCAATTCCGGGGTAATCACACCAGCCAGAGTGTGGATACGGTAGTGAGTTTTCGCCTCTGACCCTTCCAAATCGGCGATAAACTTAGCCAAACAGCGAATCCCGTTGCCGCACATTTCCGGTTCCGAACCGTCGGAGTTAAAAATCCGCATCGTATAGTCAGTGTCGTTTTGACCCGGAAGAGCAAAGATCACACCGTCTGCGCCAATCCCGAAATGTCGATCGCACAAATCCACAGCTTGTTCTGGCGTGATCGCTGGTTCTGACGAGTGGCGGTTGTCAATCAGAATAAAATCATTTCCCAGTCCCTGATACTTCGCAAACTCGATCGGCATAAAAACAAACCTCTTTTGGTTAAAACGGATTAGATAATTTGATGACCCAATTACCCATTTCCTAGTATTATAAAACTTTATGCAATTTATAGTCCTTTCTAGTCAAATATCAACAAATATAATTTTTATAACTCTACAGGGATATCTAATTAATGCTGATGTCAATGGCTCAATGAATATCGGTAGAAAAGTAACCGTCAATGGGTTTCTCTGTCATCGGGTACAGGCACTTGTAATTGTGGCAGTAAGGTTTAAACGGTATAAACAGAAGAATATGGTTTAAGGTAATATTTGACTATATTTTTCGGAACTATGTCTGAATTTGAAACCGGATTGCCCAGCGTTCGCTTAATACAAAGCTACATCAAAGACAAACAACAGGTGGAGCTCAAACTCCTGACCGGGGACTTATTAGCTGGCAGAATTTTTTGGCAGGATAATAGCTGCATTTGCCTCCTAGATCCCTCAGAAACACAAATTCTGATCTCGCGGCCAGCAATTGCTTATCTCAAACCCAACGGCTGAGGAGACGGGGAGAGTGGGAGAGGGGCAGGGCTGTTTCATTCTCACCAAAAACATGAATTTTGACTCTTGTAGTGCCAAGAGTGCCTACCCCCGACCTAGACGATTCGATTAGCAGATCAGACCAAGAGGGCCGGCAGGGGGGCACGGCCCCTAGGTCGAATGAAACAGCCCTGGGAAGAGAGGGAGATTGGGAGAGGGGAAAAATCTTCCCTCTTCCTTCTTCCCTCTTCGCTCTTCCCTCTTCCTTCTTCCTTCTTCCCTCTTCCTTCCCTAATCGCTAAACAGCTTTTCGCTGACTTGGACCTTGACCAAAGGCAGCTTTAAAGCAGGTTGCGGCATCGGTGGTGAGGCAGTCCGCTGCATCAAGCCGAGCTCGTAGAAGCCGCCGCACAGCAGCAAACGATCGCCTTCTTGCAAATTGCTAGTTCCGTCGGGCCAGCGAGTAAATTTCCCTTCCCGGCGGATCGCCCGCACCTGCACCCCGTACTGGGTCAGCAAATCTACCTCTGACAGTTTTTTGCCCGCCCAAGGGCTGTTTGCTGGTAGCCTCAGCCACTGGCAAGAACTGTCGCCCTGCGGTACTGCAACTTCTCCCTTCGCCAGCAACTCAAAACTGATGAGTTCTTCCGGTTCTCCCACTACAAAAAGTCGATCGCCCGGCTGCAAAGCTGTCTTCCCGTTAGGATAATCAATTTCCTCGCCATTCTCGCGGACGATCGCCATTACGCTGACGCCTGTCAACTGCCGCAAGTTAGTTTCTTCCAGAGTCATGCTGGCGATGGGAGAACCCGACGGCAAGCTGTACCACTCGCTGTTCATATCTCGAACCGCCACTTTCAAATCCCGCGAAACCGCCAAAGGTTCCCGCGGTGGCCGCAATTCCAGATAGCGACTGCTGCGAATTTGCTGCACATCCCGCCCGATCGCCATTGCCGAGAGTCCCATGCCAGCGAGCAAGTGAGAAGACAGTTCTAAACTGGCTTCAAACTCCGGCTGCACGACTTCCCAGGCCCCCAGTTGGTAAAGCAGTTCGATGTCTTTATCTTGGTTCGCGCACACCACAATATCCAAATCCGGGACTAATTCTAAAGCCCGCTTCAGACATAAACGAGTGCTCATGGGATCGGGAAGGGCGATCGCCATTGCTTTTGCCCGTTCCACCCGGGCGGCTTCCAATACGTGCAAGCTGGCAGCATTCCCATAAATGTAAGGAATTCCTTGCACTCTACACTCTTGAATTCTACTTTCTGACTCGTCGATCACCACAACTGAACAGTTGCGGCTTTGCAGCATTTTGACTAAAATTCTGCCGACTCGCCCGTAGCCGCAAACCACAACATAATTTTGTTCCGGCAAAGTTTCAGCTATTGCCACAGGTTGAGATGTTTCGTCAAAATAGCGCTGCAAAGGCCCAAAATTTTCCGCCCATTTCAATAACTGCGGCACGCTTCTCAACACAAACGGAGTCAGCACGAGGGTGACTGCTGTCGTGCCTAAAATTAACAGGTAAACGTTCCGCGAAACCAGCCCCATAGCTTGGCCGGCACTAGCGAGTACAAAGGAGAATTCTCCTATTTGAGCTAAGCCCAAACCTGTGATCAATGCTGTTTTTAGCGGATAGCCAAATAGTCGGACGATCGGCGCGACGATCAAGAATTTGCCGACAAATACTAGAAATACCAGTCCCAGAATTAATTCTAGATGGTTCCACAGAAACACCGGGTCAATTAACATTCCGATGGTGACAAAAAATAAGGATGCAAAAATATCTCGCAAAGGCTCGACGTAAGTTAGAGTTTGGTCGGCATATTCCACCTCCGAAATCATTAAACCCGCCACAAATGCGCCCATCTCGATCGAAAAACCCAAATATTCTGTCAGTAGCGCAATCCCTAAAGCCAAAACCACAACTCCGAGCAAAAACAGTTCCCGGCTTTCTGTTTTCGCCAAATAGCGCAGCAACTGCGGTACCATCCAAATGCCCGCGACTACAGCACCGATAGCAAATAACCCGATCCGCAGCAGGGCCCACGCTACCGTCATGCCGATCTCTTCTGCTGGCTGATTGAGTGCCGGCAAAACTGCTAGCATTAGCCCCAAAGCTAAATCTTGAACTACTAATATTCCCAGCATGACTTGACCGTGGGAAGTACCGGATTCATTGCGCTCCATCAAGCACTTGAGTACAACTGCAGTCGAAGAAAGCGACAGAATCGCCCCTAAAAACACCCCTTGAGCGGGCGATTCTACCCAGCCTACACCCAAGGAAATTGCAGTAGTAAAGGCGATCGTCAGCACAATTTGCAAGCCCCCTCCGCCCAAACTAATGGTTTTAACTTTCTGGAGTTCAGCGAAAGAAAATTCTACTCCCAAGGCAAACAACAGAAAGGCAACCCCGAATTTAGCCAGGGTGTCTACCTGAATTAATTCTTTAATCAGCCCGAAACCTGCCGGCCCAACTACGATCCCTCCCAGGAGATACCCGAGAATTACCGGCTGTCGCAAAAGCGATGCAAAGAGTCCTCCTGCTGCGGCAGCAGCGAGAACTAGAACTAAGTCAACGATCAGTCGGAAGTCTTCTTGCACAAGTTTATGAAAAAAATATAAAGTTATATTATAGTATCTAATGTGTTGACTATGTTTAGTGGGTTGACTGTAGTGGGGCACCGAGGGCAACTGCAACTATAGAACCAGGTATTTTCTGATACCAAAGAGTTTATCTCCTCACAAAAAGCTTAATGTCTTACAACTCGATCGAGGCATGGGGGCTTGATTTGGGGTAATGTTTCACCTCAATCCGATGAGCGGGGAAAGATTAAATCAAGTTACTTTTTTTAATCAATTCCAGGCTGGGTGGAGTGAAGTTGATTACTTTTTTGTAGGGAGAGGTTCTATCATGTGTACGTTCACCGATCGCCGATCGGTAAAAAAAATTAGTTGAAATCGTTTTTAGTCAAGCCATGCTTGCGGATTTACCCAATCTACTGCATAATTACTCTGACACTTTTGTGTTTTTTTATAGAAATCCCCGGTTTTGCTAACAATAAAGATTTAGGTTTTAGACAAGTAATTTTGTCGTTGCTCTTGATACCTCAAAATGACAAGTCCATTCGGGATATAGGTTGACAAATCTGCCGTCGCACCTGTAAAGACTTCACTAGAGGCGATCGAGTCCCTCACTGACTCCCGTATTTGCTCGGTGACGAACTGAGCATTGCCAATTTCTACCTAATTTCAGTCTTCACCTACCTATCCCAGACCGCAGAGTACGAAGCAACGATCGCGCAAACTTCAAAGCTGCGGACTTGGTGGAATGAGGTCAGTCAACTTCCCAGCGTCAATAAAGTCTGTACTTGACATCTGTGCATTTATATAACTCACGGGTTTACAACCATGCCGCATTTATTTGAGCCATTCGATCAACGTGGCGTTAGCTTCCGAAATCGCATTGCAGTTTCTCCCATGTGTCAATATTCAAGCGTTGATGGATTCGCGAATGATTGGCATCTGGTTCATCTCGTCAGTCGAGCCGTAGGAGGGGCCGGGCTGGTGATGACTGAAGCAGCGGCAGTCGAGCCTGAAGGACGAATTACGCCGCAAGATTTGGGAATCTGGCAAGATGCTCACATTGAAATGTTGGCGCGAATCGTTGAGTTAATTCACCGCAATGGTGCGGTTGCTGGAATTCAAATTGCTCATGCAGGTCGAAAAGCCAGTACAGCAGCTCCGTGGGATGGCGGCGATGTGCTTTCGGAATCTCAAGGAGGATGGACTTCGATCGCCCCTAGCGCCATTCCATTTGAACCCGGTACCACCGCCCCTAGCGCTCTGAGTATCGAAGAAATTCAGAAGCAGACGACACTCTTTGTGAACGCAGCCCAACGCGCCCTCGAAGCCGGATTTGACGTAATAGAGATCCATGCGGCTCACGGCTACCTATTGCATGAATTTATGTCTCCCTTGAGCAATCAACGGACAGATGAGTATGGTGGCAGTTTTGAGAATCGCATCCGGTTTTTATGTGAAGTCGTAGAAGCGGTGCGAAATGTTTTGCCCGATCGAACACCGCTTTGGGTTCGCATCTCTGCAACCGATTGGCTTCCAAATGGTTGGGACATTGAACAAAGTATTGTACTCAGCTATAAATTAAAGTCACTGGGCGTTGATTTAATCGATTGTTCCTCAGGCGCAATTGTACCGGGTGAAAAAATTCCGACGGGTGCAGGTTATCAAACTACCTTTGCCGATCGCATTCGACGCTCCGCGAACATCGCCACCGGAGCCGTTGGTATGATTACTGCACCCGCGCAGGCCGACCACATCATCCTTACAGGTCAAGCAGATATGGTATTACTTGCCAGAGAAATGCTGCGCGATCCTTATTGGCCGATGCAGGCTGCGAAGCAACTACGTCAATCCGTGCCTGCTCCAGTTCAATACGCTCGCGCTTGGTAATTAAGCGGATTTGCGATCGTCGGTTTTACACAAATCCACTAGGAATTACTTGTTTAGTGTTTCTGTAAACCAGTCGCTCAATAAAGGCTTTTTTGATTCTGCGATCGCCTCAAGTACAAGGCACGTTCCCATCGCCGTGACGTGATTCGATGCCAACGCTAGCGGATGCAGTCAGTCGGATAGTGCTCTTTGCCCTGTTTTCGGCGTATTTCTGGCAATTGTCGCCTGAAATCACCCTCGAAGAGATGCGGAGTTTTGCAAATGCGCCGGCTTTTGATGAACTGCTGCATTAGCTTGCTTACAGGGAACTCAGCAAGGTGTGTCGGTGGGTTTGATCGCACATCCCCTCCCGATATGTAGGCACTCCCAATCCGTTTCTCTGAGTGCATCGTTGTGTCGATCGCACCTTCCCCCGTGCAACCCAACAATCTAATCAATCTAGCAACCATAATATCGGATAATTGTAAAGCAATTCACCAAGCCAACAGCATGAGTATTGACCAATTAAACACAGACTACGGCATTGCCGGGAACCTCACCTTCGCCACCGGAAACGGTGGTTTCCCGATGATTCACATCGACAACGGTCAAGCCAAAGCCTTAATTTCTGTGTATTCCGGTCAAGTGCTCTCCTTTCAACCCGCCGCCGAAACCACAGACTTGATGTTCGTCAGCGAAAAAGCCTACTACGCCGAAGGGAAAGCCATAAAAGGCGGTATACCCATCTGTTGGCCCTGGTTTGGCCCCGATCCCGAAGCCTTGGGGCGTCCGAGTCATGGGTTTGTGCGGAATCGCCTCTGGAATGTGCTAGAAACCGCCACAACTCCAGACGGCGCCACCAAAGTCACTCTCGGGCTCAAGGATACCGATGAAACTAGAGCAATTTGGCCGCAAGCCTTTGAACTGGCGATCGCAATTACGATCGGCACCAGCCTCACTGTAGAATTAATCACCCGCAATTTAGGCGACAAAGCATTTCCCCTCACCCAAGCTTTGCACACCTATTTCCAAGTCGGCGATATCAACCGCGTGCAGGTTTTAGGCTTAGAAAATAGCCAGTATCTTGATAAGGCTGATGGTGGTGTGGAAAAAACTCAAGTGGGTGCAGTGGTAGTAACAGGTGAAGTCGATCGCATTTATCTTGATGTCACCAATGAATTAGTCATTGACGATAGCGCCCTCAATCGCCGGATTCGCATTAAATCATCTGGTAGTAAATCCGTCGTAGTGTGGAATCCCTGGGTGACAATTTCTGCAAATATGGCCGACCTTGATGATGCCGATTATCAGCGTTTACTCTGCGTAGAAACGACCAATGCAGCTACAGATATTGTGGAAGTTCCCGCTCATGGTGAGTTCCGCTTGCAGGCCATTTACAGCGTTGAACGCGGCTAAGGAATTAGAGCTTAAGCTTAGCGGTGATGGGGCCAAAATTCCAGTAAGCTGTTCAACATTTCAATTGGATATTTTGGGCGTTGCTTAAATCCCACCCACAAGACGGGGATTGTTTCTTTAAATACAACTTAAATGCCGATTAGCTGATTGAATTGAAAAACTCTGTCACCCTAATGACTAATAATACCAAATCCAAAATTTCTCCCCTGTTTATTTCTTAGTCCGCGAAAGACGTTCGGCGAAAAGGAGTCGAACCGTCTAGTGGCAGACGAAAGTTTGTATGATAGGTTTCAACAGCCGACTCCTATTTTTGTAATTACCATCAATTATTATTATGCAAATCTTCAACTGGACAAAACTTCAAAATGGATCAGACATTCGCGGTATCGCCCTCGAAGGCGTTCCCAATGAAAAAGTCAACCTCACCCCCGAAATTGCGACAATCTTAGGTAAATCCTTTGTCAGTTGGCTGGTGCAAAAAGTCAATAAACCAGCGGCAGAATTAACGATCGCCATCGGGCGTGACAGTCGCCTATCAGGGCCAACCTTAATGCAAGCAGTCATGGAGGGAATCACCTCAGTTGGTGCAACTGTGTACGACTTTGAAATGGCCTCAACCCCCGCCATGTTTATGAGTACCATCACCCCTGGTTTTGATTGCGACGGCGCGATTATGCTCACTGCTAGCCATTTGCCCTTTAATCGAAATGGCTTAAAGTTTTTCACCGCCAAAGGTGGATTACAAAAACAGGATATTACAGATATCTTAACACTAGCCCAAAGCAATTACTTTCAGCCAACCTCATCGCCCGGTAAGATTACAAAGCATGATTTTATCTCTGTTTATGCTAACCAATTTGTCACAAAAATCCGGGAAGCAGTCAATCATCTCGATAACTTTGAGCAGCCGCTGACAGGATTAAAAATTGTTGTGGATGCAGGCAATGGTGCTGGCGGCTTTTATGTTGATAAAGTCTTAAAACCTTTAGGTGCAGACACCACGGGCAGTCAGTTTTTAGAACCCGATGGTACTTTCCCCAATCATGTGCCAAATCCCGAAGATAAACAGGCAATGCAGTCAATTTGTCAAGCGGTAATTGAACATCAAGCTGATTTTGGGATTATTTTTGATACCGATGTTGATCGCAGTGCGGCCGTCGATCAAGTTGGCAAGGAACTCAATCGCAATCGCTTAATTGCCTTGATTTCTGCGATCGTATTAAAAGAACACCCAGGCTCTACTATTGTCACCGATTCTATCACCTCCGATGGCTTGACACAATTCATCGAACAGGATCTAAAAGGGATTCACCATCGCTTTAAACGCGGCTACAAAAATGTGATTGACGAGTCGATTCGCCTCAATGAAGCCGGACAGGAATCATGGCTGGCGATTGAAACCTCTGGACATGGAGCTTTGAAAGAAAATTACTTTCTGGATGATGGCGCTTATTTGGTCAGCAAATTATTGATTGAATTGGCTAAGTCAAAGCTAGCAAATCAATCTTTGCCGGATTTAATTGCGAATTTAAAAGAACCCGAAGAAAGTGCAGAATTTCGGATTAAAATTGGGGTGGATGATTTCAAGGCTCACGGCGATCGGGTTATTCAACAACTGCAACAATTTGTCTCAACGCAAGCAGACTGGAAAATCGTTCCCAATAACTACGAAGGTCTGCGAATTTCCTGCACGTCAGCTAGCGAATCTGGCTGGTTTCTGTTACGCTTATCACTCCACGATCCGGTGATGCCTTTGAATGTGGAGTCTAATGTTAAGGGTGGTGTTGCTCACATAGTGGCTCGGCTTTTAGCTTTTTTCCAAACCACAGAATCCCTTGATTTTTCGGCATTATCGACCTAAGTGTTACTCGTGTCAGACTATTAGTCAACCAAACCCAAGGAGGAATTTAATCATGTGGCTGTTAATCATAAAATGTTCTGCTGCAAGCTGGGATACCCATTCCAAAGCTTTCAAAGCGATCGCTGCCAAATATCCTGCCACGCCTCTTTCTTCCAAAAAGATGAAAGGCGATGCTCAACGCATCATGGAATATCAGCTTGAGGATGTCAATGATGTAGAGGAATTTATGGAAGAATGCTTAACCTTAAATGGTTTCACCGCTACCTTTGAATCCCTATAAATTTAGGTGAGAGATTATAGCCATTCTGAATTTTTATCTCATACAATCTTAGATGTGAGATTTTAAAATAGGGAATCCATACTACTTTGTCAAAAACAGACTAGAATAACTAGAGACTTTGAAGAACGTTATCGCCGAATAAACGGCTACAACAGAATTAATTTAACAGCAAAAGAGTTAAAAATAATTCTGTTGTAGCGCCGTAAACTATAACTAATAGCAATTGTTAAAAATTATGCAATAGTAGCTAGGGTGGAAACGGTAGTGTGAGCGTCTGACTCAAGTGGGTTTTCCTCCCCGCACTGAATTTTTATTATTCTTATCACCTCAAGTTAAGTATTTATTTAAGTTAGTCTCTCATCTCCAAATCTTTGACCAAGCTTTTTACCTACGGCTGTTTCTCTCGAATCATTGCGGATTGGTATAGTTAGTCTAGATATTAAAAATATATCAGCGAGACAAAGGTTAAGGACAGCTAGTGATGGTAATGACTGTGAATCGAGACAACTGCGGGCTAAGTAGGGAAATAATTACAGGTCGGATTTTGCGCTGGGGGCAGTTGAAAGCAAACAAGCTAGCCGCCAGTTCGATCGGGGGAATTGTTGCTGGTATTCTAAGTTTTGCCCTGCCGGTGCAAGCTTTGCAGGTAGTTGTGACGCCGACAAATCCCCAACTGGGAGATACGCTGTCAGTAATTATTCAGGTTGACGGTAACGGCGGGGAAACTCCAACAGTTTCTCTACAGCAAAAAAAATACCCCGCGTTTCCGATCGGGAACGGTCGCTTTCGGGCCCTGCTGCCGACGACGCCGGTAGAGAAACCCGGTGCCCGCCTTCTTCAAGTCGCAGGTGATGGACAAGTGCAGAAGTTGAGCGTGCAAGTGCGCGATCGAGATTTTCCTACTCAATCCATCTGGCTACCTCCAGGCAAAGACGAGGAAGGTACAGATGCCGAATTCGATCGCGTAGACGCATTTAAAGCACTCGTGACACCCGAAAAATTTTGGGACGGCAAATTATTGCGCCCCAACTCCGGCGAAATTACCACGATTTACGGGGTGCGACGTTATTATAATGGGGTATTTGCTCAAGACTATTACCACCGCGGCGTTGATTACGCGGGTGCTTACGGTTCCGCTGTAGTCGCACCAGCAGCAGGCCGGGTGTCTCTAGTGGGACGCGAATCCCAAGGGTTCAAAATCCACGGGAATGTCGTTGGTCTTGACCACGGTCAGGGGGTAGCAAGTATTTTGATGCACCTCAGCCGGATTGATGTCAAGGAAGGCGATGTGGTGAAAGCTGGTCAAGTAATTGGTGCTTTGGGGTCAACGGGGGCTTCCACAGGCCCTCACCTGCATTGGGGACTTTACGTGCATGGGCAGTCCGTCGATCCTGTACCTTGGCGGCTTCAGGGAGTTGAGTAGGAGTTTTTACAGGTTTTGACGGATTTATAGTCAATTATGGGGTAAGTTTGTGGCTGGGGTGTGCAGATAACTGTTATTTGTTATCCGTATTGAGTTAGGATTTGTATAAAATTTCTCAACTCAACCCTCCAAACTCGAATCTCAAGACGCTAACAATTGCGTCTTCACAAAACTTTATTAATGATGCCGTTGAGCGGGGACGCATATATGAGTATTGAAAAAATTGTTGAACAGGCTTTGCAGGATGGCTATTTAACGCCGTCTATGGAAGCTGAGGTGGGACGGATCTGCAATACGGCTTCGGAATTGTCGATCGAAGAGTACATGGCTCTCGATCGTCTGATGGGATCTTTGTTGACTGGCGAAGTTGTGGTTCTGCCACGCAAACAGTTCATCAACGTGATGGAAGAGTTGGTGCTCAGCGATGCGATCGCTAGGGTAGCCGAAATTGAGGCGACGAGCGACCTTAGTCTCGATGTGGGAGACATCGCAGCTTATGCTTTAAATAGGCTGCCACCTCTGTACGCTACGACGGAAGAGGGAGCTCACTTTCAAAGGGCTAGGGCTAAAGAGCAACTTCACGATTTGATTTCCAAAGAAGTCAACGCAGCGATCGCCCGCAACTTGGATCGGCCCGACACCCCAAACCCCACAGCTTTGGGCAAGTCTTCTGGGAACGAAGTTCTTTCACAGCTAAGCACTTGGCTGCAAGCTAACGCCACTAATTTTGAGCAGCAGCCTTAGTACCACCCCAACAGCTCTATTTATGGTTAAGTTGATCCCGCTCAATTCAGAAAGCGGGATTTTTAGTTTCTGAGCAACCAACATCTGAAGGCACAAGGCCGAAGCCAGAATTCAAGAAAAAAATTAAAATTTAAGTGTTTTTTATTTTTTTACCTAAAATAAAAACCTCCTTCTTCTTCCTTGTTCCTGGCATCCGTTACATCTGTTATAGAATCCGTTGCCGAACTTCCTTGTTTCTGAGATCCGTTACATTCGTTATAGAATCCGTTGCCGAACTTCCTTCTTCCTTCAAACGATTAATTGTTGCTGTCCGAAGAGTCAGCCGAAGGGCCGACGGTAACTTTTGTCTCTCGTTTTTCGCGTTTTTTCCGTTCCGCTTGGATGACATCTTGAAGC
This sequence comes from Microcoleus sp. Pol12B4, assembly GCF_036701385.1. Taxonomy (NCBI): domain Bacteria; kingdom Bacillati; phylum Cyanobacteriota; class Cyanophyceae; order Oscillatoriales; family Microcoleaceae; genus Microcoleus; species Microcoleus sp. Pol12B4. The sequence goes on from NZ_JAUBQR010000143.1 coordinate 14,230, forward strand.
ACTATTCGCGCTTGGGCCATTTTTTCCAAATTGCTGCGGTACAAATCTAAATCTTTGCTAACTTTGTCTTTTGGCAGGTGTAATGCTGCACAGACTTTGGCGATCGCATCGTTTCGCGTTTCTTGGTCTTTTACCAAGTTAGGGTCAGCTTTTTCTAATAGCGAGAACAAACCGATCGCGAACAAGCGGCTGTACTTAAATTGAGGGTTGCTGGCGATCGCCCCTAAAGACGCTTGCAAATCCGCTGTATCTTCAAAGCTAGTCGAGCGATCGAGCCACGAGAGCAACTCTTGCCCGGAAAGTCTATCTGCCAAGCTTTCCAATCGCTGAGCGTCTTGCTTGTAGCGCTCTGGATCGTCTTCTAGCGACTTGCACAAAGCGTTAAAAATCGAAACTCTGTCTGCTTCTGGGGCGTACCCAAGCATGAATCGATCGAAAGCTGTCACTACACCCAAAGCATAAATCGGGTCGTATTGAAAATCGGCATTCGCCGAAAGCAAGTGCATTTCTACCATCAACTCTTCCACCACTCGACGGTAAATTGAGTTGATCGGTCGAGTGTGAATCGTATAGAAACTTCGCTTAGTATCTGAAACAGTACGGTTATTGTTCACCTGAGTCTTATAGATAAATAATTTTGCCGTAGCGGGCGTGCCAGCGCGGCGTGAGTAAAGTCGGGGGAGTCAATTCTGCGATCGGGCTGACAAAAATTGCCAGTTTTTTTAAGCGTTGCCGCCGGATTGCGAGACAAAATCTTATCAAAAATATTTTACGCGCGATCGGCAGCAACAATTAATATGTCGCAATAGGAGGGAAAAACCCCAGTATCTTTACAATCATAGCTTAGCTGGGATCGCTCATAAATCTAATCTTCTGACTTGCCCAGCCTAAATATGGTCTGGCGTATCACAATAAGTTGTTTTGTCAACCCCTAATCGTGAAAAATCAAACAAACATGACAATTTCTCCTGAATTAATAGCTTTAGCCCAGTACATGGCGGGCGAATTTGACAACCGTGAACAAGCGCTAGCAGACCCGGCGTGGTATGTCCACCTTCGTTTGTGGCAAAGACCACTACCGGTTCCTTTATTTTCCGAACCCAGCATTGTCCTGTTTGCCGAACAAGCCAACATTCTGGAATTAGATAAGCCATACCGCCCCCGCATCGTGCAACTGAGGCACTCACAGATAGCGCCGGGACTTATCGAAGCTCAGTATTATATGTTCCACGACATTACAGCCGTCAAAGGAGCCGGTTGCAACCCCGACTTGCTTGGAAAGCTAACGAAGGAGCAAATCCAACTCCTCCCCGGCTGCACCCTGTCGGTTGCAGTGCAAAATTTAGCCTCAAACAGCTATCGCTTTCGGGCATCTTTGCCGGAGGGCACTCGCTGCGGCTTTGCCTACGGGGGGCAAAATTACCAAGTAGACTTGGGATTTGAAGCCGCAGGCGAGGAATTTCTCAGCTACGACAAAGGAATAAACCCCACGACAGGCAAGGCTATCTGGGGAGCTTTAATGGGCCCTTTTAGATTTGTCAAGCGTCAGGATTTTGCTGCTGAGATATTGGTTTGAAGCAAGAAGCAACAAGAAACAAGGAAGAAAGATTTAGCTATCTAGGATAGAAGGCAAGACTTTACCTTGACCTATTCTTCTACTTTAGTGTTTTGGTGAACCTCTCAACCTCTCAAGAAAGGAAGAAAGCATAAGGAAGCTGGCAAGAATTTACCTGCTTCCTGTTCTTGTGCAGGGTTCCGGCGCATTTTGTGAGCCTCAAGCTTAAATTGCGCTTACACCGCAACCGATGCAAGCGGGAGTGGTCAACTTGCGCGCGGCACCCCCTCTAGAGCTTCTTCTTCCGTTTCAAAGATTTCAAACACAGAATCCATCATGGTGACTTCAAACACCAGTTTGGCTTCGGGATGAACATTGCAAATGCGGAAACTTCCCTTAACTTTATCCGCATCCCGCATACCTGCTACAAGTGAGGTCAGGCCAGAGCTATCGATAAAGTTAACCTGACCAAGATTCACTACAACATGGCGGCTAAGTTTGGAAATACACTCTTGCAACTTGAGGCGGAATTGCCAAGCTGTAGTGATGTCCAACCGTCCTGTCGGTGCTAAGACGATAACTGTTGTACCGTCTTGAAGCGTGTGGGTTTTTTGATCAATATGAATCACTGACCCTTCCCTCAAATTTATTATCTATCGCGGTGGTTACTGTCCCAGTAGTTTAACTCAGGTCGGTGACTGCTGAGGCATCCAATTCGCCCAATCTTGCGGTTTTAAGAACTTGGAGTAGAGTTCGGCTTCGGGAGAGTTGGGTTCTGGCTCGTAAGAGTATTCCCAGCGTACCAAAGGTGGCAGGGACATTAAAATCGATTCGGTGCGTCCGTTGGTCTGCAAGCCAAAGGTCGTGCCTCGATCGTACACCAAGTTAAATTCAACGTAACGGCCGCGGCGGTAAAGTTGGAAATTACGCTCGCGCTCGCCGTATTCTTTCGATCGGTGCTTTTCAATAATAGGGGTGTAAGCCGGCAAAAATGCCCGACCGCAATCCTGTACGAAGGCGAACAGCGACTCCCAAGTTCTAGGTTCCGGCACGCCGATGTTGTTGCTGCACTCAGCGGCTTTGCCTTTGACATGATGGTCGCGGTAAAGCGCGCCTTGAGCGCTTTGGTAGTCAAAAAACAGACCGCCCACGCCGCGCGTTTCTTGGCGGTGAGGCAAGTAGAAATATTCGTCGCACCAAAGTTTAAATGTCGGATAATATCCCGGATGGTGGCGATCGCAAGCTGCTTTCAGAGTTTTGTGAAAATGAGCCGCATCCTCAGCCAACGGGTAATAAGGAGTCAAATCGACACCGCCGCCAAACCACCAAATCGGGCCGGCCTCAAAATAGCGGTAATTCAGGTGAACCGTAGGCAAGTAGGGATTGCGGGGGTGCAGCACCATCGAAGTACCCGTGGCATAGAAATCGTGACCTGCAGCTTCTGGGTGCTTTGCCAGAATCAAAGCCGGCAAACTTTCGCCCCACACTTGGGAAAAATTGACTCCCCCTTGTTCAAACACGTCGCCTTCGCGCATGACGCGAGAACGTCCGCCGCCACCTTCGGAGCGTTCCCAAGAGTCTTCCTTAAATTTGCCAAGACCATCGAGCTGTTCGAGGGATTGACAAATTTCGTCTTGTAGGGTTTTCATAAATTGGCTGACTCTAGCTCTAGAGTCAGCGGGTGGCAAAAACGGGGAAGTGGCGGTTTTAAGTGTTGTAGAAACTGTCATAAAATTTTCTGTTGTCAGATTTGAGTTTTAGATGGGCGATGAATCCCAAATCCAGTCGTCATGTAATTATGCCACCGTAGGTCTGCAAATGATCGCTATGAAGTTACATTAAAAAATAGCAATAAAAATATACTTAAACCTGCGATCGAAAATTCGCAAACCCAATTGCAGAGCTATGGTGGAGAACACAATGCCCAATACACTCGATGTTA
>NZ_JAUBQR010000144.1:0-17290 GCF_036701385.1 Microcoleus sp. Pol12B4
TAATTTTAAATCACCCTAACCTTCCGTCAGTCCTATCCTATGGTACTCTCGCTGCTTAAAAACTGTCCGAAGTATTGTATTATAAAATGGAAAGGCATTTCATCCAACCGATCGCCCAACCAGCCCTTTCATGAACACCAACATCAGCCCCATCCTCAAAGTATTCTCCCTCTCCGCCGCCCTCTCCCTTGCCATCAAGTACGCAGGCCCCACCTTATCCATACCCTCAACCGACCTCAACGCCCTCATCGCCGTCTTTTCTCCCAGTATCATCCTAGCTGCCATCCTCGGCTGGCGATCGCGCCAACAGCCGAGGTAGGATCTTAAGTGCGCATCACCCCCAAAGACGAGTTAAATCTAATCAGGTGCGATCGAGGACTCACACCAAAACCCCTCAATGCCCAGCAATATAGATGAGACAGACAATCACATGGATGTAGCCACCTTAAATCTGAAACCCTTAAATTTGCTGATTTTTCCTGATTGGAACCAACCAGAAGAATCTCTTTATTTAGAGTTAGAACTAATTATTAAGAGTCTGGTAAGTCATCGCGATAGCGATTTTCTAACTCTTTTAATAGATGTGAGCGAACCTTTAGAAAAATCAGAGTTAGATGCCAATTTAATTTTATCAGCGATTGTGATGAATCTTTTCATGGAAGAAGATTTAGATACTAGCTGCGAACCAGAAATTATTTTATTGGAAAACCTCAATCGAAGCCAGTGGCAGGATATTTTGCCACAGATTCAATATCGAATTAAGTTGAATGCGGAAAATCACCAAGCAATAGCAGAGTCTGGAAACGCAGAAATTCCAGTAGTGGAACAGGAACAACTTAGCGATATAACTGTTGATTCCCAAGCATTAGCGTTGACAGAATTCGGCAACAAACTCTATCGTCAAGGAAGATACGAAGCTGCCATTAAGCACTATCAAAGGTTTTTAGTATCCCAGATAGGAGATATAGAACTGTATGGTAACTTAAGCGAGTGTTTAATAAACCTCAACAGAATCGAAGAAGCGATCGTGATTATTGAATCAGGCATCCACCATTACCCAACAGCAGGACAACTGCACTTTCAAATCATCAAAATTTTCCAGCAAAACGGACGCACTCAAGAAGCTATATCAAGTGCAGAAATAGCAACGAAAATACTGCCGAATGAATATGTTTTTCAACTCTTTAAACACTTAACCTTGCCGATTGTTTATAACACATCAGATGAAATCAAATTTTACAGGGAAAGATTTGTCCTCAAATTAGAAAAATTAATTCAGCAAACCTCCCTAAAAACTCCAGAAGACAAAATTAATGCTTTGCGGGGTTTTAGTAGTTTCACTAATTTTTACCTAGCATATCAGGCTCACAATGTTGTGGAATCGCAATCAAAGTATGCTAATTTAGTCCATCAAGTTATGGCCGCTAACTATCCGCAGTGGGTGCAACCACAATCAATGCCTCCACTGCTGGAAAATGGCAAAATTAGAGTCGGTTATATTTCTAGTTATTTGCATTCTTACAGTGGCACTTTATGGTTAACTGGCTGGTTGCGTTATTGCAACCATAAAGAATTTGAAATTTACGGTTACTACACGGGTAACGATCCCGACCCAATTACAGAACAATTTCGCCAATACAGCGATCGATTTCACCACATTCCTCACAACCTAGAAGCCGTATGTCAACAAATTATTGATGACAAATTGCATATCTTGGTCTTCCCAGAAATCGGCATGGACGCACCAACTATACAAATAGCAGCTTTGCGCCTTGCCCCCGTGCAATGTTCGGCGTGGGGACATCCTGTAACCTCTGGTTTACCGACGATTGATTATTTTATTTCCAGTGAATTGATGGAACCGGAAAATGCACAATTGCACTACTCAGAAACCTTAATTAAGTTGCCTAATATTGGCGTTTCCTACCCAAAACCAACCGTCGGTAAATTAAACAACAGTCGCTTAGATTTTGACCTCCGAGAAGATGCAGTAATTTATTTATGCTGCCAAGCTCCTTTCAAATACTTACCGCAATATGATTTTATTTTCGCAGAAATTGCCCGCCGCGTTCCGCAAGCTCAGTTTATATTTCCTCGCGGCGAACTGCTGCAGGAACGGCTCAAGCGTGCTTTTGCTGGTGTTAATCTTGACAGCGAAGATTACTGTCTATTTCGAGCAATTCCAACTCGACAAGAGTACATAGCAATTAACTTTCTTTCCGATGTTTTCTTAGATACTTTTACTTGGTCGGGGGGAAATACATCTTTAGAGGCGATCGCTTGCAATTTACCCATAGTCACCTGTCCGGGAGAATTTATGCGGGGACTTCACGCTTATAGCTTTCTAAAAATGCTGGGAGTAACAGACACAATTGCCCAAAACGAAGAGGAATATATTCAAATTTCTGTCAAGTTAGGTCTAGACTCACAGTGGCGGCGAGACATTGCACAACGCATGAGTCAGCGACAAGATGCTCTGTTTGACGATAAAGTTTGCGTGACAGCTTTAGAGGATTTTTATCAACAAATTGTTCTAGAAAGACTTAAATAATTGTTTTCTGATAAATTAATTTAATTTTTAGTGCTCGCTAAGTTCTTATATATACAGAATACTGGCACCACTTTTAATGTTAAGAGGATATTAAAAACAGTCAATTTCCTCTATCAATTCCGGCCCAGCATAACAATCGCAACCAAAGTTGAGGCACTCACCATGATTCAAAGCATACCTGAATTAGTAACATTCGATGAATTCATTAACTGGTATCCTAAAAATTCAGAACACCGCTACGAATTACACAATGGAGAAATTGTTGAGAGACCAAAAGCAACAGGTAAACATTCTAAAGTGGCCGATTTTACCGCACTGAAAGTCGGAATAGAGATTGAGCGTCTCAATTTGCCCTACTTCATCCCCAAAGAATGCGTCATCAAACCCATGCGCGAGGAATCGGGATATGAACCAGATATTATTGTACTTAACGAACAAACCATTGGAAACGAGCCGCGATGGGAGAAATCATCAATTATCACAATGGGTTCATCAGTCCCCCTAATCGTCGAGGTAACTAGCACTAATTGGGGTGACTCATATGCCCTAAAGCTTGAGGCATATGAATCAATGGGTATTCAAGAATATTGGATTATAGACTATCTAGGATTGGGCGGCAGACGGTTCATCGGCAACCCCAAACAACCTACTTTTTCGGTTTACCAACTAATTGACGGGGAATACCAAGTCAAACTGTTCAAAGGCGGCGAGGGTATTGAGTCCCCAACTTTCCCAGAATTGAAGCTGACAGCGCAGCAGGTGTTCGCAAAAGGGAATTGAGGAGGCTGCTTATGCTGATGTCCGAGTAGGGGTATCTGATTAAAGATGCGATCGCCCGCATCTAAGGTATCTTATAGAGATGCGATTCATCGCTTCTGGGCTGCTGAACAATTACCAAGCAGCAATTCCCAATACCCTATTCCTCAATCTAAAATCTAAAATCTAAAATCTAAAATCTAATGAAGCTAGGACAGTGGATGGGCTTATTAGCCCTCATCGCATCTTGTTACATCCTGTGGCAAATCAGGCAGGCCCTACTGTTGCTGTTTGCCGCCGTCGTCTTAGCCACCGCCTTAAACAGACTAGCACGCTACTTGCAAAAATTCGGACTCAAAAGATCGATCGCTGTACTCTTATCAGTTAGCTTCCTCATCCTCGTATTCGTAGGCTTATTCCTGATAATTGTACCGCCCTTTACCCAACAGTTTCAACAACTTACCCAAAGAGCCCCTCAAGGAATAGAAAGATTAAATCAGTGGATTGATCAATTTGAGGGTAGCTTTTCAGGACAATTTGGTCAGCGGCTGCCCAATCTTGATGTTAACGACATCATGCAACAACTGCAACCTTTATTCAACCAACTCGTCGGCGGTGCAGGAGCCTTTGTCGGCAACACATTAGGCGTTATTCTCAGCTTTTTGCTAGTCATAGCTTTGACCTTGATGACATTAGCAGAACCTCTATCTTACCGCCAAGCATTCATCCAACTATTTCCCTCTTTTTATCGACGACGAGTCGATGGCATCTTAGATGAATGCGAAATAGCTCTCGGCCGATGGGTCATCGGCGCTCTCATTAGCATGAGTGTGATTGCTTTTTTGAGCTTAATTGGTTTGTCGGTCTTGCAAGTCCCCCTACCGCTAGCTCACGCTGTAGTAGCAGGATTTCTTAACCTAATTCCCAATATAGGCCCCACCCTAAGCGTCATTCCGCCAATGACGATCGCACTTTTAGATTCTCCCTTACAATCAGGTTTTGTCCTAATCCTTTACTTTCTAATTCAACAGTTTGAAAGCAACGTCCTCACCCCCTACGTCATGGCACAGCAAGTATCACTGCTGCCAGCAGTAACATTAATAGCTCAAGTATTCTTCGCGACCTTCTTTGGATTTTTAGGCTTATTGCTAGCTCTCCCCCTCACCGTTGTAGCTCAAGTTTGGATTAGGGAAGCCCTAATTAAAGATATTCTAAACCAGTGGAGTGCCAGCCCTAAAACCTTAGCAGCAATCGATTCTGCTATCCATGAAAAAAATGAATCTATAGGAGTCGCCGAAAGCCTCCCAGAAAAATATTTACCAGAACAGAAACCAGACATCCCCGATCCGGCTGAAAATGAGGCTCCTGAAAATCAATAGTTAAGGTTCATAATGACTTCTGTCCTGCTTCATTCCCAGTTAGAGGACAGAAGTATTCACTACCAACTGAGAAAAGATGTGGTACAAATACCCTCAACTAACTATCTTCAAGCCTCCCATTTTCTACCGTATCTCGGTCAGCGCTAAAAATCTGTTTAACCATCAAATTTAACTGCCCAACTGTGGGCGACAAAACCCTCTCACTACCCCGAAACTGACTGACTTGATACTCACCGTCAACTAAATGGTGAACAGAAAAAGTAGGTTGTTTGGGGTTGCCAATATAGCGTCGCCCGCCAAGTCCCAAATAGTCCGCAATCCATTATTCAGAAATGCCCAAAGCTTCGTAGTCAACCAATTTATAGCCATAATCATCCCGCCAATTGGTACTAACAACTTCGACAATTAGCCGGGCAGAACTACCCATTGTAATGATAGATTCCTTTTTCCATCTCGGTTCGCTGTCCGTCCCTTACCTGTCCAAAACGATCGTATCCAGTTCCATTGTGCAGTTCGTAACGGTTTACCGAATTTTCAGGATACCAGTCAATAAATTCATCGAAGGTGACTGGTTTTAATATCGCTTGATTCATGGCGATCGATCTTTATTTTATTTATAATATAATCCTGATATCTGTTATAGCATTTTGCTGTGTTATCAAACCGAGGTCGATCGCCCAAACAGCATTCGCTCGATCGACATTCCATCAATCCAAAGTCAATCCAAAATCAAAATTACTCCAAAATCAATCAATTCAAAATCTAAAATCCAAAATCTAAAATCTAAAATATATGAGATCGATCGACGAAATCAACGATAAAATCAGCCAGGGCAAAGCCACAGTGTGGACAATCGAAGAACTCAAAACTAGAGTTCAAGAAACCAGCATTACCCAAGCAGCCAAAGAAGTCGATGTGATTACCGCAGGCACATTCGAGCCGATGGAATCCTCCGGTGCAATCATCAACCTCGGCCATACCGATCCGCCGATAAAAATCCGCCAATGCTGGCTGGACGGCGTTTTAGCCTACTCCGGCTTCGGGGCAGTAGACCTGTACCTGGGAGCCACCCAAGTAGCCGAAGACGGCGAAGAATCCCGCGAACGGGGCGGCGGACACGTCATCGAAGACCTGATTGCCGGCAAACCCGTGCAGTTGCGAGCCTTGGGGCAAGTAACAGACTGCTACCCCCGCGCCTCCTTTGAAACCACGATTACCCGCGATACAATCAACCAGTTTTATCTATTCAATCCCCGGAACGCATATCAAAACTTTATTGTTGGCGTCAATGGAGGCGATCGCCCGCTGTTCACCTACCTCGGCCCCCTGCAACCAAACCTCGGCAACGCCGTCTACTCGAACCTTGGAGCCATGTCTCCCCTGCTCAACGACCCCGACCTCGAAACCATCGGCATCGGCACCCGCATCTTCCTAGGAGGCGCCACCGGCTACATCACCTGGGAAGGAACCCAGCACTTCCCCCTGCAAAAACGCCAGCCCAACCGCACCCCCATCGGCCCGGCCGCCACCCTTGCACTAATCGGCGACGCCAAACAGATGAACTCCAAATGGGTGCGCGGCTGCTACTTCAAAAACTACGGCCCATCTCTGATGCTGGGAGTCGGCATCCCGTTTCCAGTCTTAAACGAAACAGTCGTCGCCCACTGTGCAGTATCCGACAAAAAAATAGTAGCGCCGGTGGTAGATTTCTCTATCCCCCGGCGCGTTCGTCCCACATTCGGTTTAGTCAGCTATGCTCAATTAAAGACTGGCCGCATCCTGATAGAGGGCAAACCTGTGCGGGCAGCCCCCCTTGCGAGTATGTTTCTCTCCCGGCAAGTAGCATTGGAATTGAAGCAGCAAATTGAAGCGGGTCAATTTACCCTCACGGCCCCAGTTGCTCCCCTACCCACCGACAGAGTATTTCTCCCGCAAGATTTGTGGGGGGCCCAAGTGAGGCTGGAATAGACATTCGCTAAACTAAAATCACGGATTATACAGCGTATTCCAGGTTTATAAAATACACCTCAGAAACCGGGTTTCTTTACAGTTCTCGCATCCTTACTGATTCTGTTGCTCGAAACCGGGTTTCTTGCGATCTACACCTACATGGAATATGCTGTAAATATGTCATTGATGCGTACTGGAATGACATCGGAATGACATTAAGGGTGCGATTTTCCCCGCTGGCGAGGCACCTTAGAGGGAGCGAAATCAAAGCGATCGAAATTTGATCGCTTCTGACCCAATTTTCCAGCTTATTCTACAGTCTGAGAAACTGGCCGACAGCCAGACAATATCGAGTGCAAATTGACAACATTTCCGATTACCGCGATCGCAGGTGCTGCAAATCCGATCGCCTCAACTTGCTCTACAATTGTACCCAAAGTCCCGATCAATTCTTCTTGTTCCGGCCGCGTTCCCCAGCGCACTAACGCTATTGGCGTTTCTGCACTCAATCCTGCATCTGTTAACTGGCCGATAATGTAAGGCAAATTGTGGATTCCCATGTATACTACAATGGTTTCCGAGCCACGGGCGATCGCCTGCCAATTTACTTCCGGCCGATATTTTCCCGCTGATTCGTGACCGGTGACAAAGGTGACAGAAGAACTGTACGATCGATGTGTTAAAGGAATTCCCGCATAAGCAGGGGCCGCAATCCCAGAAGTTACGCCGGGGACGACTTCTACTGACACTCCAGCTTTTACCAACTCTTCCATTTCTTCGCCACCGCGACCGAAGATAAACGGATCGCCGCCTTTGAGACGAACTACGATCGCATTATCTCCAGCTTTTTCTATCATTAGTTGAGTAGTTTCGTCCTGCATTAACGAGTGACGCCCTTTGCGTTTTCCGGCATCAATTCGTTCTGCTTGGGGGTTGATTACTGCCAAAATTTGAGGGCTGACTAAAGCGTCGTAAATGACCACATCCGCGCACTCTAACAAAGCTTTTCCCTTCAAGGTCATCAAACCCGGATCTCCGGGCCCCGCACCTACTAAATACACTTTGCCTAAAGACATTTTTCTTGCTTCCTTTACCTCTTCTTTGCCTCTGCGGTTCATTTTTGAATTAAATTCCCAATTAAGTCTGCTAATTGTACACTTGCGCCTAGAGGATTTGCGAGATGAAGTTCCGCCGCAGGAAATTGCTGCTTTAGCTGTGCGACATTTTTGGCGATCGCATCTGTAATTCCTCCATTAAATAAGAAGTATGGCAGAATTCCTATTTGCTGCTGTCCACCATGAACCAAACTGTCAATTTGTTCTGACAAACTTGGCTTTACCGACCAATAAGCTGTCTGTGCACCGATTTGGCTGGCGATTGCCTCGACTGTCGAGTTACCTCCGGGGCGACGGCTGCCGTGAGATAATAAAATCCATTTTGGCAATAGCAGATTGGGGAGAAAAGTCACCTCTTCCATCTGACTTTTTACCAATTTTGTTAAGCCTGCTTCCTGGGAACCTAAATGCGGGCGCAATTCAATTTTTAGCTTGTCACCAAAAGCTTTTTGGGCAATTTCCACCTCTGCCGGTATGTCTTCGGCGACGTGAACTCCCGGCAATAAAAATACAGGCAGTATTTGCAATTCTGTCACTCCCAGCGACAGGGTACGATCGCCAAAACTGCAAATTTGTTCGTGCAGCGGTGCGGGGCTTAGTTCTAAGGTGGCGGTTGCGACTGCGGGGAATGAGTCAGCCAAATTTTGAGACAGCAGTTGACCTAGGTTTTCCAAAGCTTGTTGGGGTCTGGGGTCGCGGCTGCCGTGAGAAACTAATAAATAGGTCGATGATCGCAATTTCAATATAGATTTGATGTTAATGTTCGATCGGGATTTCAAATAATTATAACACCGTAGGGCCCGTGACTTAAAAAATCCTCAACACAAAAGTTCGATATCCTAGGGTGCGTGACTAGAAAATTACTCAACACAGGGCTTAAAGTTTCTAAGCCGCAACCTTACAAAAGAAGGTGCGCGGCTTAAAAATCAATACGGTTCAATTAAGGAAAATTGTAGCGAAAATGTTGGGCGGAGTGAAACGGAGGGTTCGTTCCTCAACTCAACCTACGCACAGGGCTTAAATATTCTAAGCCGCCCACCTTACAAAAGAAGGCGGGCGGCTTAAAAATTACTTAATAGTGGGCTTAAATCTTCTAAGCCACACACCCTAAACAACTCTCAAATTAACCTTTTGGAGCGGGATCGGCGATGTATTTGAAAGTAGGTTCCGAGTTCCAAGGGCCGCGTTCATCCTTGCCATTTGTTGACAAGTTAAAGTAGAGATCTACGGTGTTATCTGGCGGAATGTTGCCGAACATCGGATCGGTGAGTTTACCCAGCGATTCCAGAGCTTTCATGAACATTTGAGTGTGAGAAATTTCGCGAGTCAGCAGAAACTGCAACGTCTTTTTCGTTCCCATATCCGGTGCTAGTTTAATCAATTCTTCGTAGGTTTGGCGAGCTCCTGCTTCCGCACCGATATCAGCGCGCAAATCGCGCACCACATCCCCGCCTTCGTTGATATAAGCTGCTGTCCAAGCTTGACCTTGGCTGTCCAATAAGTGTGGGCCTACACCGCGCACCGCAAACAATGTGCTTTTGTAAGCTTCTGTTTGGTCAACGTTTTTGGTGTGCATTTCTATGAGTTGGCCCACCATTTCTAAGTGGCTGAATTCTTCGATCGCAATATCTTGAAGCATATCCTTAATCCCTGGATTTTCACAGTGGAATGACTGCACCCAGTATTGCAAAGCTGCTGTGAGTTCTCCTGTTGCTCCGCCAAACTGTTCTAGCAGCAATTGGGCAAAACGGGGGTTTGCTTCGTCTACTGTGACGGCAGCCATTAATTCTTTTTTATGAAAAAACATGGATCGGTACCTCTTTTTAGTTCTGTTGTTAAAGTCTCAAAGATCGCAGACTTTATCTGTGTTCGCCTTAATCCATTGTGCGACAAACGATCGCACCGAGCCTCGGTCGATGGATACATCTAGCTCGACAAATTTCTCTGCTTTCAGGTAGAGTTTAAATATGAAATTTTACTTACTGAGTCGGTAGACCAAATTACAATTTAGGAGCAGGATTATTGTCGCACTCGGTTAATTTTGCTGACAGGGCATCGAGATGCCGCAGCCACTGAATGCCGCCAACCCAACTGCGAGAGGGGAGGTGTCCGATTGGTGCTTGCTGAGTAAATTTAATCTGCCCTAAAGTATTAGCAGAATTGTAGGTTTGCCAGTTGACCCGATCGCAAAATCTGATATAGTCTCCCTTAACGCTTTCATAAATCTGCTTTTGGACGCTGAAGCCAAACCGACCTTGACTGTAGTGCAGCCACAGGCGATCGAGTGTTTGCAATTCTTCGCAGGGTAGCTGGTAAATTTGGCTAATTTCTAGCTGAGTTCCCGGTTGCTGGGAAAGAGATTGACACATCAGAACCCAAGTTTCGCGATCGGCTTCTTTCCACTTTTTGTTTGACAAAAAATCCCGCAGTTTGGTACAATCTACTCCCCGTGCAGAAATTAGAGATTGGTCGAGATTTGAAGTAACAGATAAGGAAAAAGTTTCTGCGGAATTGGCGACGGATTTTGTCGGTAAAATCGGAGAATCAGAAGTTTGTAGGGCGCTGAGATCAGTTGAGTTGTCGCTATTACTGGGAGCAGGAGCGATCGGCTTTTTGGGCGAAAGCAAATTTGGATCGCAAATATCTAAAGCTGCTTGGATATCTTGCAAAACTTCCGTAGCAAAACTGTACCGCTGATTGAGACGAGTTTGCAACAATTTATCTAAAATTTCACCTAACTCGTCGCTAATACTCGTGGCTTTGGGGAGAAACTCGCGCCACCACCAGCGCTCGTTGTTGCAGTCGTACATATCCAAGGGAGGAACTTGCGTCATCAGGCGAATGCAAGTAACACCTAAACTGTAAAGGTCGCTAGCAGGAAATACTTTGCCACGCATTTGTTCGGGAGCTACATAATCTTGACTGCCAATGAGCGTTGCTGAACGGAGTAGGGCTGAATCAGTCAGCAGTTTGGCAATGCCGAAATCGATCAATACGAGTTTGTTGTCCGATTGGCGGCGGATAATATTTTCAGGTTTGATGTCGCGGTGAATGACGCGCTTCTCGTGGATAAATTGCAGCACGGGCAGTAAGTCTTGCAGCAGTTGCCAAACTTTCTCTTCATCGTAGACACTCTTGTCTAATTCTTGTTTAAGAGTCGATCCCTCTATAAACTCTTGAACTAAATAAATATGACCTTCTTGTTCAAATCCCGCTAATAATGTGGGGATTTGCGGGTGTTTTCCGAGTTCGTCTAAACAGACGGCTTCTTGGCGAAATAATTCAACGGCTTTGTTGAAAAGTTCGGGGTCACGGTCGTAAAAATAAAATTGCTTGACTGCACAGCGGGGTAGAGATGGGATGTCTTCATCAATTGCTAGGAAAGTTTTACCAAATCCGCCTCTACCTAAGAGTTGAATCGGGCGATATCGCTGTCTCAGCAACAGGTTAAAGCCGCAGTTTAAGCAAAATTTGGCGGTGTTGGAGTTTTGAGGATTTTGACATTCTGGGTTGACACAGTAGCTCATATCGATTTTAGATTTTAGATTTTAGATTTTAGATTGCGGACAAGACTTTTTTTTAAACGAAGCGCGAAGATGCGAAGCTACGCGAAGGAATAGGGAAGAGAGAAGAGAGAGAAGAAGAATGGTTGATAACTCATGCAGTGTGGGATACGCTGTCCCGCTTCTGGCGTTGTATTTTTCGGGTGGGCGGGACACCCCACAAGCTTTCCTCTGAGATGTTGCACAATTCTCAATAAGGCTTTTAGGGGCGGGCTAGAAGAGCCCACCCTAAAAGAAATTCATTCTTTGTGGAACAGGCATCTTGCCTGTTCTTGAGAATTGTGCCAGAGGTGAGTTTTATCAAACTGGAGTGTAAAATTTAGATGCACCTGGGCTGATAAGGCTATTTTAATGCGCTTGGCCGAATCGGGACGCTGCCAGAGCTGCCCAACCCACGCCGCATGAGTGCTGGGGGCGAGATAATTGCCGTTGGCGAAGCCCTCGAAGAGGCTCGCACAGGCCGATCGCACAGAGCGAAAATTGTGCTATAGTCTTACTGTGCTTGGAACTTGAGGCATAATCGATCTGTCCGGTTGAGGGACGCTCAGAAATATTTCAAAATATTTTTGCCCTACCCCTAGACTTGTGCTGAGATCTGATGCTATAGTTACAAAAGATATGGCGAGTGTAGCCAAGTGGTTAAGGCAGTGGTTTGTGGTACCACCATTCGTGGGTTCAATTCCCATCATTCGCCCTTTTGATTCTAAACAGTTTAATTCGATCGCCTCCGGGTGGGCTTCAGCAAACCTTAATCTTTGGGATTTAGCCGTTCTGTCGGTATCATTTGTGTCCACTTAACGTTAAAAGTAGTATAGGTCTGCTGTTTGACAGTTAGGTCTAGATCCCCCCTAACCCCCCTTAATAAGGGGGGGACAAGAGCGTGATCAAAGTCAACCCCTACTCCCCTTATTAAGGGGGATTTAGGGGGATCTAGACTCAGCAAAAAGCCAGATTTATCAGGGGTTGCAGGCTCTAGTTGACACCAATGTGTCGGCACAAGTTCCGATGTGCTAATCTTAAATCCAATCTAAAATCTAAAATCTAAAATCAAAATATGCCGTCTTTAGTAGCAGAAGATTGGGGATATAAATTTAGTGGCGATCGCACAATTAATAAGTTTATTCGGGATATAGAAGGAGAAGCGGCTTTAGGGAAATATTGCGATTGGGAATGCAGAGAGCGTGCGGAAATTCTGATGTCTGAGATTGCCGGCAAATCCCACAGTCTTTTCTACGTGCGCCGCCAAAAGGTAAATGAGAGATTTTCTGAAGAAGAAATCTGGGAATTGCTCCTTGCTACGGATGGAGATGATTTTGAATTACCCCAATTTTTGCAAAAAGCCGATCGCACTTTGCGGTTGTTAGCAACTGTACGCTGTGAAGACGGAATTGGCGGTTTAAAACTGCTGGATGCTGGTTTGGTGGCGGTTCCCAGAGGAAGGAAAGATGGGTATTCTTTGCCGGTTCAGTTGCGACTTTTGGCTAACAGTCGCTCACCAATTCCTGCAAAGTCGATCGCCCGCGTCCAACAAATGCCATTTTGGGACGACAGACACATACCAACGACGGAACAACTAAAAGTTTGGCATACTTTTTTAAATGTGGAAAAACGCATTGCGGAAGCGCGTCAATTTTGCGTGCCTTTTCGCGGTCATAATTACGGTTCCGGCTTTAAAATCGTCACTTTTGAAATTGAACGTAATTCCGCAACTCTTGACGGCTATGAGGAAAATTCCTTAGAATTGGGCGACTTTCGCGAAAGGCTGAAAAAAGCCAGAAATGAAGAAATTATTCTGTTTGATTCGCCGCCCGGAAGCAGAAGCAGCCGAGATGGAGAGACATTAGGTAGCATCGCCGAAATTGACTTTGAACATGGTAAATTACGCATTAAGTTAGATGTTGATTTAGGCGATCGCATGGCGGGTGGCAGATATCAAATGCCCAAACAAGGATTCTTGTATTTTGAGGCGGCGGGCGATATCAGTCAGATCGAACGCAAGAAAAAAGCTTTAAAAATGCTGACAGATGGCCGCGCTCAAAATCCTTATTTGAGTGAGTTTTTATTCGACTCTTCTCAGGCGCGAATGCCCGATAAATTGATTAAATTGGATCTGGAAAACTTATTAAATCGCAATGCTAATGAGGATCAACTTGCTGCCGTAGAAACGGTGCTTTCGGCGCGGGATTTAATTTTGATTCAAGGCCCGCCGGGAACGGGCAAAACGACTGTGATTGCGGAGATTTGCTATCAAATTGCTCGTCAGGGTGGCAAAACGCTCATTGCTTCGCAAGCAAATTTGGCTGTAGACAATGCTTTGAGTCGGTTAGTTCACAATCCGGCGATTCGGGCTTTGCGGAAGGGAAAAGCTCATAAGGTGCAGGAAGAAGGACAGCCGTTTTTAGAGGAAAATGCGATCGGCACTTGGCTGCAAAATACGGCGACTGACTGCGAACAAAAGCTCTCGCAGCGCCAAACTAATGTCAAATCTTTGTGCCAGTTGGTGGCAGAATCAGAGCGATTTACCGCCTACTGTGCCGCCGAAAAAGATTTTTTCAATGAACTCAAACACCTGCACGACAGTAAAGCAAGTATTGAGGAAAAGTACAGCAAGCAAGCAGCAGATTATGAACTGATTTTAACCAAAAAAAGCGAGATTGAATCTCTAGTTCGTGGTTTAGAAAATCTGTTGGATGCGCCTAATGTCAACTGGGAATCTCCAGAAGTGGCTGAGTTTATGCCCCGACTAAAACCCTATTCAGAAGGCAATGTTTTAGTAGAAAACTTTATAGCAAATGTTCGGATTGCCGCTAGCAATGCTACTCAAATAGGTTTCGATCGCCCTGCTTGCGGCGCGTTTGGGATTGCGGTTTGGCTGCAGGAAACTGTAGCAGCGCAAATATCGGAATTTAAGACGGCATTCGACCGCGCTGATGATGTTTGTCACGCTATGTCGGCGGTTGCAGAGTCGCTGCGGGTGTCGCGGCAGATGTCGGAGGCTGTGAATCAACTCGAATTGGGCGATCGGCAAAATCAGACACACCGCCACAATCTCGAACAGAAAATCAAGAATTTGGAACTGCGAAAAGCGGAAATTGCAGCAGTTGTTGTCGCCGTTGCACAGTGGATCGAGACGGCGGATACGGGGCTCTATGAAGTTGTGAAATCTTGCTGGGAAACGGGCGCAATGCTGACCGATGATATGGTAGAATTGCCCGCAGGATTGCTGAAAATTGCCCGATCGCTCAAATTGCCGATCGTGCCGCCCAAATGCAAAATCAATTTGCCCGATTTGGATCGGTTGCAAAAGGCGGTAGCCCACGAAGAAAGCGCAGGTTTTAAGGACATACAAGGGCAACAGTTCCGGTTTAGCGAGTTTTTGCATCTAAATTTGAGTCAAACGCCGATCGTGCTCTCTGCGGGCGATCGTACGCAATGGCAGCAACTAGCCAAAGATTTCGCCAGCTATTCCCAAGTCAGCCAAAGTCAGCGCAAATTTATCCTAGAAAAAGCTCGCACTTTCTTAGGTAGCATTCAACAATTTTATAGTGAATCCTTGCACCCAAATCATATCCAGGCTACCTTCGATCGCCTGGTCAAAGAATTGCTGCACAGTATCCTCGCAAATGCCCGTCAGTGCGTGGTTCCCCTGAAAACCGAAACCGAACAGCAGCTTATAAAACAGCAACAATTATTAGATAAAATCGGTCAAACCTTAAACCAGCAGCAAATATCCGCCGCTAAACTTCAAGTAGAAACAGCGCAGCAAGAGGCCAACTTAAAAATTAGCGAAGTTACTAATTTGTTGCAAGGAATTGTTCAACAGCCAAATGTACCTGAAAACTTGCGAATTTTAGCCGAACAATATCTCGTTCAAAAATCCAATATCTGGGAGCAAACCCAGCATTTTGTCAAGCAAGTTGATGCTTGGAAAGCAAGCACAATTAAGTTTGAAAAATCCATTGCTGACCTCGACCCTTTTGGGGTTTTGGAGACAATCAAAAAAACTCTTGACGAGGATTTATCCCCGCTGCAAACTGCGGCTGCAACTTCGCAGCAGCAACTCGCTCAACTGCAAGCAGAATTGAGCGAAATTAATGCTCAACTGCAACAACAACAACCGACAGCAGCATTACTTGTCGAGAGAAATTGGTGGGAGTCCGCATGGCAAACTATCCCGACTCAATACCAGCCAGAAGTTCCGAATACAGGATTATTCAGCGGAGCTTTTTTAAGCAAAATTAAGCGTCTATTCAAAACATGGCAACGGAAATTAGAACAAGAAGAAACAGCACTAAATCGCTCTCAAACGTTTGTCACAGATTGGATTAAAAAACTCCGCAATCCATCAGAAAAAGACCGCAACGATTTAAAGCAAATTTATATTGACAATGCCAACGTGATCGGCATTACTTGCGTGCAAGCTGCCAGTTTCGATTTTACTAAAAACTTTCCCAGCTTTGATGCAGTCATAATTGACGAAGTTAGCAAATGCACTCCGCCAGAGTTATTAATTCCCGCTTTGAAAGGCAGAAAGTTAGTATTAGTGGGCGATCACAGGCAATTACCGCCGATGTTTAATCAAAGTACGATTGACGATATTGCCGAAGACATCGGCTGTACCGGAGACGAACTTAGCTTCATCAAACAATCTTTGTTCAAAGTATTGTTTGAAAAAGCCAGCGACAGCATAAAAAAAATGCTGACAACTCAATACCGAATGCACCCGCAAATCATGGGTGCAATCAATCAGTTTTACCAGCAAAAACTCAACTGTGGCATTCAGGAAGCTGACACCAAACGCGCCCACAACCTCGCAGGTAGAATCATTCAAGAAAATAATCACATTCTCTGGCTGAAAACGCCGATAGGACAAGGGTTTGAAGAGGAAAAACAGGGTACTTCGCGGTTGAATATCAAGGAGATTGATGCGATCGAGCGTTTGTGCGAACAAATGGACACAGCTTGGCGGCCCAAAGTTGCCAACGGTGAAGCACCCAAAGAAATCGGAATTATCACTTTTTATGCTGCTCAATTAAATGCAATTAAAGACAGAATTGAAGGCGAAAGATTCCCTGCTTTGAGCATCCGGACTGGTACGGTTGACATATTTCAAGGCATGGAAAGACCTGTGATTATTGTCAGCACCGTGTGCAATAATGTTAGGGGCGATATTGGATTTGCTAAGGAACCGGAACGGGTGAATGTAGCATTTTCCCGCGCTCAAGAATTGCTGATTGTTGTCGGCTGCCACGATTTATTTACCCAACAAACAGGTACTGTCGGAAAAATGTATCAGGAAGTTTCAAAAACGGTACGTCACTGCGGAGGTTTTGTAGATGTTTCTAGCGTCCTCAACTAAACCCATAGACTCGAATTTAAGTTCGGTAGCCGAACAAATTGAGCAACAAAATCCGGGTTTGTCAGTGTTGGTGGCCCGTCAATTCCGCTTTGCAATCCGCCAAACTCCGCTGGAGGTGGCGATTAGCGAACCGCGCCAGTTTAACGTGTTGGAAGAGTTCATTTTGCGCGCGGGCGTTGAGTTTGAACCTGCGCCAACCTTGAAGGAATTGGCGGATTTGCTGGGGTTAGACGAGATTTTTGTGAAGACTACGGCGGCGACTCTGGTTAGTTTGGAAAGCTTGGAGGTGGCGGAAAATGGGCAAATTGCGATCGCCCCGCAGGGTAGAGATTTTTTCGAGAAAGGTGCAGTTAGTCGATCGCAAATTCAATCAATTTATGCCATTTCCGATCCGCTGAATCAAACTCTTACCTTTAAATTTGATCCTTTAGCGACAGAATCGGTCAACTTGCCAGATTTAGCAGATTTAGTCTCGCTAGAACATAAAATTACAGACCTTGCGGATTTAAGTATAGCAGAAATCCAGCCGTTAATTCAAGCTTCCGGCTTAGGAATTCACGTCCCAGAAAACGGCAAAATTGTCTCTGCTTGCGATGTCGTCGGCGACGATTTAGATA
>NZ_JAUBQR010000145.1:0-17239 GCF_036701385.1 Microcoleus sp. Pol12B4
ATTTGAGACTTTCGGGATCTACCCGCTTTTGGGTATTCCCAAGACGGTGCAAAGGGCGGAACCAAGAAGGGGCAAGCTTTCCACCCACCCTGTACCCCCACGCCGAGCATCAGGCAGTTTCCGCCCCTGTGCCCGTGTTGCTCGTAATACCGACAGTGCCGACAGCTTAAACTTACATTGACGTTGCTCACGGGATTTCTCTAACCGTTTTTGTAATAAAAATATATTAACACCTATATGCCTACCGGAATTATGTACTATAATACAATGTACAATTTAAACTCGATCGCCAGTGGGGAATGTGGAACTATCTTCTAGAGTAGAATATGCCCTGTTAGCGCTCTTGGAACTGGCGAGCCACCACCCGAAGGATTCGCCCCTAACAGTAAACGAACTTACTGCTTCTCAAGAGATACCGGAACGCTATCTAGACCAAATTCTTGCCGTGCTGCGGCGTGCAAGTATCGTCCAGAGTCTGCGGGGCGCTAAAGGCGGTTATTTGCTGGCAAAAGAGCCTTGGCAGATTACTTTGCTAGAGGTGTTTTCGACACTCGAAGGCGACGGCAGCGGCCCGACTCAAAAAGTTTCGGAATCTGTAACAATAGAAAAAACTGCGGTGCTAGAAATCTGGCAGGAAGCTCAACAGGCATCTTGGGCTGTTTTGGGCAAATACACATTACAAGATTTGTGCGAACAGCGGGATGTTCGCAAACAAGCACATCCCATGTACTACATTTAAAGGGAGAGAAATTAAGCCATGAGAATTGCTAAGGATGTTACAGGAATAATTGGCAGAACTCCTTTAGTTCAGCTGAATAAAATTCCCCAAGCCGAAGGAGTAGTTGCTCAAATTGTGGCCAAATTGGAAGGGATGAATCCGGCTGCTTCGGTGAAAGATCGGATTGCGGCGAGCATGATTCAGGCGGCAGAAGATGCGGGGCTAATTCAACCGGGGAAAACTATTTTAGTTGAACCGACTTCAGGCAATACTGGAATAGCTTTGGCAATGATCGCGGCGGCGAAAGGCTACAGTCTGATTTTAACAATGCCGGATACGATGAGTTTAGAGCGCCGATCGATGTTAAAAGCTTACGGAGCTCGGTTGGAATTAACTCCGGGACATGAAGGGATGTTAAGCGCGATCGCCCGTGCGGAAGAAATTGTAGAAGAAACCCCCGATGCTTTCATGCTGCAACAGTTTCGCAACCCCGCTAATCCGAAAATTCACCGGGCAACCACGGCCGAGGAAATTTGGGAAGATACAGAAGGTAAAGTAGATTTTTTAGTGGCTGGAGTTGGCACCGGTGGTACGATTACGGGAGTTGCTGAGGTAATTAAACAGCGGAAACCGAGTTTTAGGGCGATCGCAGTTGAACCAGCCACCAGCGCCGTGCTTTCTGGAGGTAAATCTGGTGCTCACAAAATTCAAGGAATTGGTGCAGGATTCATCCCGGAAGTGTTGAAACCAGAGTTAATTGATGAGGTGATTGCAGTTAGCGACGAAGATGCGATCGCCTACAGCCGCCGACTAGCTAGAGAAGAAGGATTGTTGTCAGGAATCTCAGCAGGCGCGGCTTTGTTTGCAGCAATTCAAGTCGGCAAGCGTCCCGAAAATGCAGGAAAATTGATAGTTTTTGTGCAGCCTTCTTATGGCGAACGCTACCTCAGTACAGCCTTGTTCAAAGATTTAGAATTGCCGACAGTCAGCGAACTCGAAGCATTAGTCAGCAATTATTAATACGTAGTAGGGGCGCTCGTCATTACTGCGACATTGCTATTAGTTTAACCCGAAAGACTGGCAGGGAATTAATTCCCTGCCGGAGTGCACCGAAAGCGTATATTTGTTGACAGCAATACTCCTGACCTTACCCTACTTTTTAGACTTGATACAATTTCCAACTAGCCATCGCCAACATTCCGTAAATCGCAAACTTTAGCGGGCGTTGAGGCATAATTTGGCAGAATTTAGCCCCTACCAAAACTCCCGGCACCGAACCCAACCAAATTGGCACAACTAAACCCCAGTTTACTGTTCCGAGGCTGAGGTGTCCCAGAGATGTAAACATCAATAAAATTGCCGCCTGCGAAATATCTGTCCCCACCAATTTAGAAGTATCCAGGCGGAAAAAAGCAATCAGCAACAGTGCAAACATCGAACCGGAAGACACGCTAGTGATTCCCACTATGCAGCCTAAAATTGCTGCTGCACTCACAGTACAAATACGACCATAATTAGTATTTAAGTCCCATTCAGGGGGCGAAGGCAATTTAAAATTAGGGAAAAATGTTTTCACCGCTAATTGGATCAGCGATAAAGCGACAATTAGGGCGATCGCTACTCCAAGAACGCGCAGCAATATGCTGTCTAAGTCCTGAATTGCGCTGGATTTGATGCAGTGTAAAATCCACACCCCAGTCAGCGAACCGGGCACGCTGCCCAAAGCTAGCCACTTAACTACTTGCAAGTCTAGGGTTTTTTGCTGCCAGTGTTTAAAGCCGCCAACAACTTTCATCAATGTAGCAGCTACGACATCCGAACTAATAGCAATTGATGCCGGAACCTGGAAAACAAAAATTAACATTGGGGTGATGAGCGACGCTCCACCAACTCCGGTCAAACCAACGATAATGCCAACAAAAAAGCTGAGAAAGGATAGTAGTAAGTAGTTCACGGTTATGCCCAAAAACTGTGTATTTAAGCGCTGCCAACCAACAAATAGAAAACTTGGGCGGCTACTGCCACACAGCAACACAGGCAAAATATTACTCGCATTTAAATATTCTTTACCAAAAATTTTGCTCTTCAACGCTTATCTTTTTTAGCGTGTTTAGCTACAATATTTTAGGTTAAATTCAGTAAATGCCATTAAAAAAACCTACAATAAATGTAGTGTAAAAGCTCCCTGATTTTATTATATTTACCTGTGTAACTGATTAAAAACCCTCGATTAATTGATGGGTTTATGTTCTGCCTTTTACCTTAAAGTGACTATCGTCATAGGTAAAACAGAGCTGAGGTTAACCGACTCTTTGCCGGCAAATAAATCTGGAGTATCGAGAACATTAAAATGAATCAAGGCCACAAGGACAATGGTGAAGGCGGTTGAGGAAACTAAACCCGTCAATAACTCTTTTTTGAGGTTTTTTTCCTTGGGTTTGTCTGTAAAAACATCTACAGCCCCGAATTGCATCAACAGAATTCCAACAATATTGGAAAGCCAGTAGCCGACAATTGTGCCAGGAAACAGTAAATCTGGGGAAAGCCCACTACAGATATACCCAAAGGCGTAGGCAATTGGCAGATTGAAAAATATGTCGTTCCACCAACACAGCGGTGATAGCAAATATCCAATTCCCAGAAGTAACCCGCCTCTGATTTTTTTAAACCAGACTTCCTTAAAGCCCTTAGCTTGTGGCAACTGTTGGGTCAGTTGTCCTGCAAGCCGATACTCTTGACTGACTTTTTTAGCGTTTTCCACGTTAATATCTCATAACTCGATCGACTTACAGTAGTTTAGCAGCAAAGCTGAGTTATGTCTAGTAAGTCAATCGAGTTACCGTATTTTATTGTCGATCGCCTCAATCTACTTTCTTTCGGTTACAAAAATATCGATGAGGGAGAGGTTGTTGAGAATGCTGGCTGGTGTCTGTTTAGGCTGAGATCGAGAAATTGAAAGCTTCAGGCAAATGCTTGACAGTTTGCCAAAGATATGCTAAATCAATGCCCCAGTAATATTGCAGGTAAACGAGCAAAAGCCCGATCGCGACTGTCACGCCGAGCAATTTAGGGACTATTTTCGCGACAGTCTCTAGCACTACGAATGCTGCCCAGATAGCAGCACCTAAGATGAGAATGGAAGCACTCGTGGCAACGATATCGCTGTTCATGATTAACTCCTGTTGACAATCAATCGGGTATTACAAAACTACTTGGGCTCAGGGCGGTTGCCAAAATCGAATAAATTACTCCAATTCCCAATAAGCCCACAGCGAAACTGAAAAATAAAACCATGGCGTCTGGGGGATTGTACGTATCGTGGTCAATTTGGTGGCGAACGGTGAAGTAGTGCACAGTTGAGATTAAGACTGTCGTCCAACCTATTAGACAGAAGATTAATCCCAACTTCCACCCCATCGCCTGGCGGTACTGTACGGGCATTTGCACGACGCGAAGTCGGATGATGACGACGCCAAAAGCCATGAGGGCGATCGCGGCCCGCATCCAGGCTAAGAAGGTGCGCTCATTTGCCGATCGATCGATCACCCGCGACAGATTGGGCTGCTTTGGTGTCTCATCATCTACTTGCATCGGTTTGAACGATAATTGCACGCGATCGAACTCTTTAATCTTCATCTTAAACGGTCACCATTATTCAGGTGCCATCAAACCTTCTAAGCTAGAAGGAACGGTGAACATATAATAAATTACCCCAGCCCCTAGGATGGCGATCGCCAGACTGAAAAGAATTACCCAGCGATCCGTAGGTTCATAAGTATCGTAATCGATATCGTGACGGACGCCAAAGTAGTGCTTAGTTGAGAATAACACCGTCAGCAAACCGACTGCTGAAAAAAGCAAACCCAACTTCCAGCCATTGCCGGGAGTTGGGAGTAGAGGGGCATGAAAGGTCCGAAGACGCACGATAACTACGCCAAAACCCATCAGCGATATTGCTGTGCGCATCCATGCTAAATAAGTGCGCTCGTTTGCTAAGTGATCCCGCACCCGCGACGGATTTGGTCGCTTAGTCTTTTCTGTATTTACTTTCGTGGATTTCCAATTTAATAGCATAGATAAACCTTTTAAATTTAACGCCAAATTAAGAATAGAAACCGATATATTTTCGCGGGTACGATTATCCGCCGGGTTCGATACCGGCGGAATTGTGCGTTGGACGATCTGATCTTTACACCGCCGATCGCATTACAAGTTCACCAAAACTAATCATTTTCCTCAGTAGGTGCGTTGGGAACTTGTGTATCTATGTAAGCCTGAGTCACATCAGGAACAAACCAATTCGCATCCCCAGACTGGAAAACTTTAGCAGTAGGAACGTTGAATTCTACAGCCCCCGTATCGGGGTTAGCTCTCGCTACAACTTGAGTTCCGTCAACTATCTTAACAGCTAGACCGCCCGTCAATTCTTCTGAAGGTTGATCGGTCGTTCTTAAATCAGTTGCTTTGATATCGCTGGGTAGATAAATTCCATCGCAATCCCATTTATGTTCAGTTGTTTGACCGTCAGCTAGAAAATAAAGGGCATTCTCGTAACTAGAAGAAGCAGCTTTTTTGCCTTTCGGGCCGTACACTGCTAGGGTTTTTCCTGTCTCGTTGCGGCACTGACCCCAAGGTTTTCCCGTTTCTAAAGTGTATTTTTGAAACTCCAATTGAGAGATTTTTTGCTGAAGTTGCTCAGGGGTATAAGTCTGGGCGATATTGGGTGCATCTTTCGCTGTCCTGAGAGTGTTCAAAGCTTGAGTCACCTCTATGTAATCGGGATTGCTCGCATATTTCGGCGTTTTTGGAGCATCGGCCCATGATGGGGGAACGAATACTAAATTGGCGGCCATTACCAACAGCACTAAAACAAATTTGAAGATTTTCACAATTTTTGTCCTTTTCTAGATTGTCAGGGTTTTTCCAACTTTATGTTTGCTTGCTATCTTAGGACTTAGGCAAAAACGATATCTCTTTAACTGGTTTGCCTGAAAAACCAAATTTTGCAGGATCTAAAAATCTGGTGGTTTAGGAGTAGACCTATTGTCAAAGTCGAGCGGCGTGGAGTAGTGGCGAAGTGTTCGGGCGATATTTTAAGGATTCCTCCTCAAGTTTTTAGCTGAGTTGGATTCACCACTACAGTATTATTGAAATGAAAGGTGTATTCTTGCCTAAGTCTGGCAATTGGCTAGCTCACAAGATGGCTTGAACTTTCGTAAAAATTCGAGGCTAAATTAGTTTGAAGCTGCTTTTAGCTCGGTCAATTAGTTCATTACTAACTTAGCATACTTGGTGATATATGGCAAGTAATTTAGACACAATTTTAAGTAAACAATTGGTAAGGTAAAAATGATGAGTTAGAAATTATGAATTCCGGAAAAATTATCTACCTATAGAGGGATGGAAGTTTCGGAAGCTGGGCTAATTTCTAGTTAGAGTGAAAGGCCGGAAGCAGCCGATAACTACCACTTTCAATCAGAATGAATATTCCCAAACCAATCAATACAAAAGGGACAACAGCCTTGGTATAGCGAGTCAAAATATGAGCTATCGCCCTTTGGCGAGTTAATCGGTAAGCGACATAAGACCAAACACCTACCATCACCGAGAAAACCGCCAAAATTACCACCAAGCTCGGCAAATCGCTGCTAGCAAACAGCGGCAAATAAATGCCGATGTTGTCTCCCCCGTTGGCCACTGTTACCGCAGCCACATTCAAAGTTTGGGGATTGAAAAGATTGGCGAGTTTTGACAGCACAGATGAGTTAGATTGACGGTTAAATTCGCCAGATACGGCTTGTACGTCATTTTCCTCATTTTCTCTCTTGACTAAGTGACTGATGCCGATCGCGATCGGAACCAAACCCAGCAAGCCAATCCAAGCTTTCGGCACAATTAAACCGCCAAAAAAACCGGGCAAACTAGCAGCGATGAGTGCTGCAAATCCGAGGTACTTACCGACAAAGATATGCCGGGGACGGAAAGTATCATTTACCTGGGCGAAGAACAGCATCGAAATCACCATATCGTCGATATTGGTTGCGGCAAAAGATGTAATCCCGGCAATAATCGCTGCTGCAATCCAATTCATGTGCTGTCTCTACAATTTTTCTAAACTTCAGTTTCGCTGGCGTTACTTCTACTCATAGTTATCAAACAGAAACAGCAACCAACTAAAGATATTATACTTAAAGTTGGGCTTGCCAGAGTGCCGCTTTTCACCAGAATCGCCATTCCCAATCCGATCAAAACAAAAGGCACAAGCTGATTGCCGTAGCGAGTCAAATTATCCGCAATCGCCCGCATCTGAATTAACCGATAAGCAGCGTAGCACCAAACGCCCACCATCCCGAAAAATACAGTGAGAACCACCGCCAAACTTTCTAAAGTATTGCTAGCAAAAAGCGGCACATATATGCCGATATTGTCGCCCCCATTTGCCACCGTCACCGCTGCTACGCTGTAAGTTTGAGGAGACAGAAAACTGCTAAAAAAAGATTTCTCAGATTGCTCTAATTCTGCCTCAGCTTCCGAATCGTCAGTTTCGGAATTCAGCAAGCGGCTAAGCCCGATCGCAATTGGCAGCAAACCCAGCATTCCAATCCAATCTGGCGGAAAGATTAAGCGGCCAAAAAACCCCGGAAGGCTAACCAAAACCAGCGCAGTAAAGCCCAGAAACTGACCGAAGACGATATGCCTGCGCCGAAATACTGCATTCACCTGTGAGAAAAACAGCAGCAGAATCAGAATATCATCTAGATTCGTAGCCGTAAAAGCAGTCATGGCGGTAGAAATTGCTGTTAGTAATTCATTCATTTCTGTGTCTCCTGATATTTTTTATTTTGTTGTACTTGCTGGGATCGTATCTTCGGAACGGGCATCTTGCCCGTTCCACAAAAATTAAATTTTATTGTGGGCTGTTGCTCTGAGCAACGCCCTTGAAATGCTTATTGACAATGCTGCAATATCTCAGGAAAAACCCCGTTGCTTAAAAACTATTTCTCCAAACAGCGAACTGATAACTGCTAATCAAAAGCGATCGCTGTCAAAGGGAACGGCTTTCAATCGAACACCACCATAAATTGCATTTTCTTCCTCGAACTTGGCATGAATTGCGTCAATACCCTGTTGCATCGATCCCGTCAGTCCAGGAGAACGCAGCCGCTGCCAGAAAAACCATCCGCAAGTAGCCACCAAGTACATCAAGAACAAGTAAGGAAACGCATCGTAAGGAGCTTCTGGAGGTGGGAACATAGTGCTGCCTGGAATGCCCACGCTGCCTGCAACCGGAATCATCATAAATGCGATCGCTGCCACCGAGAATAGCACATCTCGCACGCGCAATTTACCAATTTTGTGCAGGTAAACCGGAGCAGCGATCGAAATTAAGACGTACACGGTTAAAAATCCGTAGCTGCAAATTGCCCCCAAATAACCCATACAATCGAACAGTTTGATGTTAAACATAGACATCACAGCCGGCACAAGAAATGTCAGAAATGTACACATCGTTACTGCAACGTGGGGAGTTCTATTAGATGAATGCGCTACACCTAATGAAGAGTGAAACAAACCGTGCCGCGCCATCATAAAAAACACTCTCGCTGCTGGATTGATGCTGCCAAGTACGCAAGCAAAAAAGCTAAATAAAGCGCCTAAAGCCACTAACTCTCCCAACCAGCCCATGCCCACTTGTTGCGCTAGAAAAGTCAGAGGTTCTTCAGTATTAGTAATAGAAACCCCAGTACCGCTAAAACCCAAAACCTCAATATAGGTCATCAAAATGAAGAATAAGCCTGCCATGACAGCACTGCCCATGACAGCCCTAGGGATATTTTTTAAGGGTTTTTTCGCTTCGTCGCCCAGAGATGTAGCACTTTCAAAACCAGAGAAACCAAACATTACTAAGACAAGCCCCGTCGCTATGTTCCCCGGAGTTACGCCTTCTAAAGTCAGTTGCGACATATCTAAGGCAAAACCTTTGTGCGCCCAGATGATAATTCCTAAAAGTGCGATCGCCGCCACTGATGCCCCCTCTAGCCACAGCATCGCCATAGCTGAAAGCTGGATATCTTTGTAACCTGCATACCAAGCAATGCCAGCCCCGATCGCTAACAGCGTAATCGGTGACGGATGGATGCCTAAATGACCGATGAAAGTACCCGTAAAGTTGGCAAAACCACACAAAACGGCCATCGCAGTAAATAGATAAGCCAGTACCAAACTCCAGCCGCAAATTACGCCTGCAGTCGGGCCTAGTCCTTTAACAATATAAGAGTAAAGAGAACCTGCAGAAGCCGATCGACTCGCAAATTGGTTGATATTGATGCTGACAAATACTAGGCCTATCAAGCCGATGAGAAAGCTCAGCCAAGCCCCGTTACCTGAAAGAGCGACAATTAACCCTATATTAGATGCTGGTATAGTTGTAGGTGCAATGACGGCAAAGGATTGAGCTAAAACCTCACCGAAGGAGAGGCAGTCCGGCTTTAAGCCGTGTGTACTGTGATTTTTTGGCGTTTTCTTGGTCATTTATCTTCTCTCTTTTTGTCGATCGACTTTTGGCGATCGGCTTAAACTTGTCGGTGCTGCTTCAGCATCGGGCCCTGCGTTAGAAGCTTAAGTATCACCTTAAGGCTCTTGACAGGTAGAATCAAATGTTGTTCTTTATCGAATTAATAAATACAAGTGATGCAGTGCCGTGGCAAAATAACTGTTGAAAGACGAGACCTATCTTTCGCCACCAGCCCAAACCCTTGATGTTAAAAGGAAAATGTAAACAGCGGCTGGCAACCGTGCTTTTCTGGGAATTCCAATCTGTACAATAGAGTCGAAAAGTTCAGGTCAAAGTTAAGCCGCAAAAGATTTTTATTTCAAAAAATAAGTGTATTTAGTAAAAGGTTACTCAGCATGGCCGGAATGACACTTGACCAACTGCGAGTTTTTCTAGCTGTCGCGGAACACCTGCACTTCAGCCGCGCAGCGGAGGAACTTTACATCACCCAACCTGCTGTCAGCGCGACAATCCAAAGCTTAGAGGCGCAATACGGAGTAAAACTATTTCACCGCATCGGCCGCCGCATCGAAATCACAGATGCTGGAAAGTTGCTGCAAGTTGAAACTCAGAAAATTCTCGACCAAGTTGCTTTGACTGAGAGAGGTTTGCGGGAGTTGAACGACTTGCAGCGAGGCGATTTAAAATTGGGTTGCAGTCTGACCATTGGCAATTATTGGTTGCCTGATAAACTTAGCAAGTTCAAACAGAAATATCCTGGTATTTCCGTGAATTGTACTCTGGCAAATGCCGAAGAAATTTGTGCGGGGACGGCGACGGGAACTTTTGATTTAGGTTTAGTGACGGGAGACATCAAAGCTTCGCTTAAGAACACTCTGGAGGAAGAAGTTGTAGGCAGCGAACGCTTGCTGATTGTAGTTGGCCAATCTCACCCTTGGTTTGAACGGGCAGAGGTGAGTTTAACGGAAATTGCACAAACAGACTGGGTGATGCGAGAAGCTGGTTCTGGAGTCCAGCAAATGTTGGAACAAGCTTTGCAAAGTTGGGGCATTAATCCCCATGAATTGAATGTAACTTTAGTTTTGAACAGTAGTGAAATGGTAAAAGCAGTGGTGGAAAGTGGCACAGGTGCAGCGGCTATTCCTGAATTGATGGTAAAAAAAGAAGTGCAGCTATCTACACTGCGAGCGATTAAAATTATAGATAGCCAACCAAGCTCTAATGTATGTTTTAAAATAATTAAACCTGTTTTAAAACTGAAGCACCGACAGCGTTTTCAAACTAGAATTACTAAAGCTTTTGAACAGATATTAACTTAAGGTGCTGGTAATTGGTAATTCAGGACTGCCGCACGAATACTCAAGAAGGGGATTTTTCACCCACATAAAAAGCTAAACTCCCTGTATTTTCGTAAAGAAACCCGGTTTCTGGCCACCCCTGCATCCAGGATTATAATTATCTTTCAACCAATTTCCTTAAGTCCAATAAATTTTTACCCCCATCACCCATAATCAGCGGCAATTTCCCATCCCATTTTTCTATAGCCTGCCTTTCCAAAAGTTCGGGAGTCAAATTGTCCCGCAGCAACCTTTGCACCTCGGCTTCTCCCTTGGCTAAATTCACCTTAGCCTCGGCCTGTTTTACTGCCTTTAGCGCTAAAAACTCTCCTGTTTTTGCCTCCTGTTCGGCAATTTGTTTCGCCTCCACTGCCTCGCTAAACCGCTCAGAAAAGTGAACGTGTACTAAAGAAATATCATCAACTGCAATGTGATACGTAACCAGCCTCAAGGTCAAAGAATCATCAACGGCGGCTTTAACTTCTCCCCGTTTAGTAATAATCTCTTCAGCCGTGTATTTAGCCATAACTGCTTTTAATACTTCTTCAACAGCCGGCTCTATAATGCGAGCAACAACTTCTTTTTCGTCACCTATTTGTTGAAAAATAGCATTTGCTTCTTCTGGGATAATATGCCAATTGAGTGCTACATCTGTGAAAACATCTTGTAAATCTTTTGAGGAAGCTTCAGCGGAACTTTCCTGTTTTTGTACCCTAACTGTTAAATTCTTTACAGTATAAACTGTGGGCAATATTACGTGAATTCCTTCTCCGAGTACCTGTTCTTGGACTTTCCCAAATTGCATCATTACGCCCCGTTCTCCAGCGTTGACAATGACAAAAAATTTGGACACAATAGCTAGTAAAAATATTAGTAGAGCTAGTTGAACAGCTAGGTAAAACTCCTTATTTTTTTTATTGCTTGATTTAAGTGAGTCAACGTTACTTCTTGATTCTTCCATCATATCCCACCCTGACGATCGCACTTAATTATAGAACCAAGATTGACTTAATAAATATTTTATTTTCCTGTCACCAACAACTGGGCAAAATCCGCTGCTGCCAAAGGAGGACTGAACAAATATCCTTGCATTATATCGCACTTATGGCGCCATAGAAAATCCTTTTCTGCTTCTGTTTCAACTCCTTCAGCAATTACCTCAAGACATAGACTGTGCGCCATTTCAATAATAGCTTTCACAATCGCTGCATTGGTGCAACCATCAGTGATATTGCTGATAAAACAGCGGTCTATTTTTAAAGTATCGAAGGGGTATTGCGTCAGATAGCTTAAAGAAGAATACCCAGTTCCGAAATCGTCAAGAGATATACAAACTCCCAAATTTTTCAAATGGTGCAAAGTAGCGATCGCACTTTCGGCATCTTCTACCATCAAACTTTCTGTCAGCTCTAATTCCAAACTGCTCGCTTCCAAACCAGTTTCTGCTAAAATTTGGGCAACTCTGCTGCTGAGATCAGGTTGGTGAAATTGGCGCGGCGACAGATTTACCGCTATTCGGAGCGGAAAACCAGCATTTTGCCAAAGTTGCATTTGCGTGCAAGCTGTCTGCAAAACCCACTCGCCTAACTGTACAATGAAGCCAGTTTCTTCGGCATGGGGAATAAATTCTGCGGGCGAAATCAGCCCTTTTTCTGGATGTACCCAGCGCACTAAAGCTTCTGCGCTCATAATCTTACCTGTCTGGACATTGACTTGCGGCTGATAGTAAACTTGGAATTCTTCTCGTTCCAGTGCGTTGCACAAACTGGTTTTTATGTGTTCTAATTTGTCGGCAGTATTTTCGATAAATTCGCTGCCTTGCCCTCGCAAAGTATTGTACTGTTCGGCGACAGCTTCTTGTTTTTTCAAGCGACTCGATATCGCACCCACAAGTTCAGCTTTACTAAAAGGTTTAGTCAGGTAATCATCTGCGCCCAATTCCATACCTTGCCGCATCTCAGAGCGATCGGCTTTACCAGTGAGAAAAACAAAAGGTACTGTAGCAGTAACAGGATTAGATCGCAAGGCCATCAGTACCCCATACCCGTCAAGTTCTGGCATCATCACGTCGCAAATAATCACGTCGGGAAGATTTGACACCGCCGCATATAAACCTTGCGATCCATTTTCTGCACCCGTCACGTCGAAACCTTCAGCTTTGAGGAGTTTGAGAATATTTTCCCGAATTACTTGCTCGTCCTCAATCACTAGAATCTTTTTCATACGTCATTCCCTGAAAGCAGTATAATTGATCGACGTTACTGAACGCGATAAGCGTAGCAATAACTAAGAACGCACAGCTCGATCGGCCCAACAGCCGAATATTTTCCGACACAAATAGCAAACACCTGAAAAACGCTAATTTTTCAAGCACAACTAGATTAATGTTTCTCTGCTTACTCAGTGCCGTCCGTATTATTACGAGGTTAATTAATAATCTCTAAACTAATTCTAGGCGATCGATAGTTAGCAGCGCCTTAAATAACTGCTAAACTAATTGTGCCACCTGAACGATTGTCTGCAAACAATCTCAGCCTATTTATACCAGTTGCCAAAAACCATGCAACTGCAAGCAAGTTCCAAACCCTTGCGGAGTCAGTCTTCCCCATTCTTCAATGTACAATCTAAACTTTTAAATCTCAAATGGTATTACCTACTGGATTCCCTGAACCCGCACAGATTGGGGTCATAGAAGTTAAGCAATATCCTCACTACCGCGCTGTCACCTACACCCACGCGGGCGATTTGCCACAAGCAACTGGCATCGCTTTCAATCCCTTATTTCAACACATCAGCAACAACCAAATTGCGATGACAACGCCAGTAGAAGTGCGCTACACGGAAACTTACGGGGCAATCGATGCGGTTCCCCAAGCTGAAGTTTCGTTCCTCTATCCCACACCAAATATCGCCCCCAGCAGCGTTAACTCCGCTGTAGAAGTCACGGATACTTCGCCGATGACGGTTGTCAGCATCGGTGTGCGGGGGGCCTACACTTGGGAAAGCTATGAAAATAACCTCCAGAAACTCAAAGATTGGCTTCAAGAACATCCTGAATACGAAATAGTCGGGCCGCCGCGCCGCTTTTTTTACAATTCCCCGATGACGCCCGAAGCAACTAAAATCAGCGAAGTACAAATTCCGATCAAGTGCCGCTGACGTGAACAACTAATTCGCGAATGTGACCCCGCTGGCGGTGTTCCCACAGGTAAATTCCCTGCCAAGTTCCTAACAGCAACCTGCCGCTATCGATCGGGATTTGTTCAGAAGTATGAGTCAGCGCAGTGCGAATGTGCGCCGGCATATCGTCTGGGCCTTCGGCATCGTGAATGTAGCGATCGTCCTCCGGTACCAGTTGAGCCAAAAAGTTAGCCAAATCCTTAAGTACATCCGGGTCAGCATTTTCTTGAATCACCAAACTAGCAGAAGTATGGCGCAAAAATAAACTACAAAGTCCCGTTTTAATACCTGAATTCGCCACCACATCTTCTATCTTAGGAGTGATTTTGGACAGAGATTTCCCTGTAGTTTGAATCTTGAGTATCTGTTGATAGTGATTCATTCGATTTTAGATTTTAGATTTTGGATGAGACTGATGCAAAACTCTTCTGTCGGCGGAGGTAGACTTTGTTTGTATAAGATCGATTTCTAATCGCACTTATGAAAAATAGTCTACAACAGCTTGGGCGATCGCCTCCGTACCATTTTTATCCAATTTACCCGACAAACGGGGTGGATGCAGCGGTTGTCGCAAAAACTCCCAATCCCCCTCAAAAAACTCCCTCGCCGTCAAAATTTGATGTTCCGCATAATTTTGAATCCCTTCCAGCAACACCGCAGCTTCTGCAAAACCTTCTCTCATTATAGAAACAACAGGTATTTCCAAGCGCAAAGCTTCCGCAAAAGTGCTGTATCCCGGTTTAGAAACTAAGCGCCCGCAGACAGGCATAATATCAACCGGACGAGGTAAAATCGGGAAAGATTGTGCAAACTCTTGATTTTTGACATAAATCAAATTCGGCAAATCAGGAGCTCCCGCATCAAAAGTAATAAATTGCCAGTCGCTAAATTGCTGTAAATTTTGATAAGGAATTTCCTCTAAACCCAATCCGCCGAAAGTCAACAATACAGTTTTTTCCAGCGGTGTTTCGATGCCGAATACTTCCCGAATTTTTTCGTTACTGTAGCGAGGATTGCCGCCAGTCAAGCCCACATCTTGAATATTTGGAAAAGCTGTCATCGGTTCGTGCAAAGGAAGACGAAAAAGCCGATCGCACATCCCGAAACATTCACCAATCCAATCTGCCATTTCTACAAATTCCCCGCCCCAATCTCGATAGATAAAATCCCACCCAAAATTGCTCATCATCCAGCAGGGAACCCCAGCCGCTGCCGCCATTCGCGTTACCAAAGGAGGAATATCTGCCAGCACCAAACCCACCCGATTTTGCTTGATAAAATTAACTTCGCTTGCAATTAGGGAATTTTGCTTTTTCCGAATTTCCCGCAATTTTTCCAGCGTCGCGTCTTTATCCATATTCAAACTGTCAGCTTGCACCACACCCACATCAAAAGCCCGGGGACGGTGGATAAAGTCACCGCCAATGTAACATTCTAGCAGCCAACGAGGTGCAGTTGTTGTCATAATTAGTAAAATATCTGGATTTAATTCTTGAATTTTTGCAGCTACGGAGGAGGCTCGGACAGCGTGGCCGAATCCGTGATTCGTGATGGCAATATATAATGTTGGTCGAGACATTGATAATAGGGAATTAGGAATTGGGAATTGGGAATTGGGCATCGGGCATCGGGAATTGCGAATTCGAGGTAGAGACTGGAAGGCAACAAGGCCAAGTTTCAAGCGACGCACAACCAACAATGACACAATTAATAACTAATGACTAAGCTGTTCTGCATTTAAATTCATGTCAAAAAAAATCAATTCTTGTGGGGAGTAGGGGTTGGGCGTCCCGCCCGCCCTGAATATACAATTTAAATGCGCGACAGCTTATCGAATATGCAAGAACTCATCAATCGGACGCGCCCTCAGACCAAACAGGCAATTGATTAATCTTGTCCAGGGTTATATCTACATACTTTTTACCGTCCGCCGCCAGATTTTCCCCAAAATATCCATCATCGCCGTCGTGCTTGTGAGGGCCACTCAAAGCTTCTGCATAGCGGCCTTGCAAACGAGCTTGATTGAAAGGAGAAGTGGCGTACCAGTACCAGCGACTCGGAAAAACTATGCCGCCAATATCCTCAATTGAATCGCGAGTGCCGCGAAAGTGGAAAATGCGATCGGCTTCTGCAAAACCATTTTCTCCCGAAAACACGCCCCCAACCGAAACAACCGTAATTTCGGCCTTCAGCCATTCTTTAAGATAACGAGTAGCACCTAAAGCAACTTGTGCGCCGCCGCTAGTGCCAATTAAAATAACTTTCAAAGGTTGTGGAGAATTAACTGAAATGGGAGATTGAGCATTCATCCGCTCGATAATTGCATTAGCTATTCCCTGATTGTATGCAAAGCCGTAGCGATAATCTAGAGAAATTGCAAACCTCCAGAGATTGCGAATTTTAATGAATATATTCCCCGCAATCGGCCCTTTTTTTGCCTGTTCTGCAAACCGCCAAAAAGGAGCTAGCCACCGCTCTCCTCCTAAACTTTTGTTAGAAACTGAGTAAGGAAAAACATCGCCCACTGCTACGCATTGCGGGTGACTTTTAACTAAGCGCTTCAGAAACAACTCTTCGCCCGGGGTTAATTCGTCCCCCGAAAAATCGCCAACTCCCGGTAAAAAGATGATATAGCAATTAAGTGGCGAAGACTTACGCGCTTCTAGATTGCCCTTCTTAGATGGCAATATCTCCGGTGGACTTTTCTTGATACCAAAAGTTTCGGCACTTTGATTCAGCCACCATATAACAGTCCCCACCGGCGAAAGAATGCCCCAAATTATCAAAATTACACCTGCGATGAGCAACAAATTTAAACTTCCCCCGCGCAGCCATGCAAGTATCCGCAAAATCAATCTTAGCATTTAATAAAATCTGGTAGAATGCCAATTAATTACTTAATTACCTAGAAATTGTTCGGTGATTCTGCTGTATTAGAGCTTATTTTGTAAAAGTTGTCAACTATCTTGAGGAGCAGGAGTTCAACGTGAAGGGAGAAGATTCAATTGCAGGTTTGGGGGCAACGCTTTGGAACGCACTTTCTTTGAACGGCAATTTTTACGAAAAAACTCCCTACACTGGCAGAACTAAGCGAATAGCTTTAACAATTGTAATTTTAGCTGCGCTGTCCCGCGTTTTGGGAAGTGCCGTTATTTTGTTAATCAATCGAACTGAGCTATCAGTGTTATTTTTAGCACTTTGGATAGATGGTTTGGCAATTGCGGGGGGTTACTATTTTTGGACTTTTACTATCTTTAAAATCGGGGAGTGGCTGAAACCGGGCCACGTAGCTTATAGGGAGTTGTTGGTTCCGATCGGGTTTGCCTACGCCCCACAAGTGCTGAATTTTTTAACGTTAATTCCCTTGCTGGGAGAAGGAATTGAGCGGATATTAGCTGTGTGGAGTTTGCTAGCTGTAATTGTGGCGGTTCGCCAAGGTTTGGATATTCAAACTCGCTGGGCGGTGTTAATTTGTTTTGTGGGTTGGCC
>NZ_JAUBQR010000408.1:0-2194 GCF_036701385.1 Microcoleus sp. Pol12B4
AATATAATATTACTACGTTTACGATTGAGCTGGGCAAGCCGGCCGTCTTTAATTTATCTCGCTGGGTGTTGACGGTTTGTTATTTGGGCGCGACTTTGGCGGGAGCGATCGTATTGTCTAATGTTAATTTAGTGTTTCTGGCAGTTTCTCATTTGGTGGCTTTGGGTTTGATGT
Source organism: Microcoleus sp. Pol12B4 (assembly GCF_036701385.1). Taxonomy (NCBI): domain Bacteria; kingdom Bacillati; phylum Cyanobacteriota; class Cyanophyceae; order Oscillatoriales; family Microcoleaceae; genus Microcoleus; species Microcoleus sp. Pol12B4. The sequence goes on from NZ_JAUBQR010000408.1 coordinate 175, forward strand.
GGTTTTGGAGTGCGAAAGTTGATTTGGACGATCAAAAAGAAATTGCTGCATTTTATCAGTTTATCTGGAAGCTGTTTTTCTTAGAATATCTGATTTTTCCCGCATCTTGTTTATTGGGGTAGAAAGGGAAGTTCGGCAACGAGCAGTGTACGGGATGTAACAGATGTCAGGAAGAAGGCAGTTCGGCAAGGAGCACTGTACAAGATGTAACGGATGTCAGTCGGAGGGAAGTCGCAAGGAGGAAGAAGGAAGGAAGAGTTAACAACTTAGCACAATTTGGCAATTACAAGTTAGCGAACTCCCAAACAACCAAGACAACTATGGCTTCTCACAAAAAATCGCGGAAATCTGCCTGCAAACTGGGTGCCGAAGAATCTTTGAAATTAGCTTGGGAACATCACCAAGCGGGCCGTTTGTTAGAAGCTGAGAATTTGTACCGGCAAATAATAGAAGTGCAGCCGGAATCAGCAAACGTGCTGTGTTTGTTGGGAATAGCGGCGAGACAGCAGGGAAAAATTGCAGAGGCGATCGACTTTTACGAACAGGCGATCGTCCAAAACCGCGATTTTGTAGAAGCACATTTAAATAAAGCTAATCTTTTACTGGATGTGGGCGAGTATCAAAGGGCGATCGCCAGTTACGAACAAGTAATCAAAATCCAGCCAAATTCCGCACTCACTTACAATAATTTGGGCTGGATCAAACAGCAATTAGGTGAAATAGACGCGGCTATTTTATCTTACCAAACAGCGCTGCGACTCGACCCCAACCTCCACGAGACAGCGCACAACTTAGGACATTTATTTAAACAAAAAAATCAATTAAACGAGGCGATCGCTTATTACCTCCACGCTTTAAAAATAAATCCAAATTTGACATATTCCCTGATGGGCTTGGGAACAGTTTTACAGCAGCAAGGTAAATTAGCAGAAGCTTTAAACTGCTACCAGCAAGCTGTAAAACTAGATCCAAACAATCCCGAAGCTCACAACAATGTAGGAGCCTTTTTTCACGAACAAGGCAATGCAAAAACAGCAATATCCCACTACCGAAAAGCATTAAGCTTAAAGCCCGACTTCGTGGAGGCTATTAACAATCTCGGACACGCTTTGGTCGATTTAGGAGAGTTTCAAGAAGCTTTTTCTTGTCACAGTCGAGCCTTGGAATTGCAGCCCGACAATGCCATCGCACACCTCGAATTGGGTTTAACTTTGCTATTGTTCGGAGATTTTCAGCGCGGTTTTGCTGAATACGAGTGGCGGTGGCGCACTCCGCAACTATCGCCCAGGCAATTTAAACAGCCGATTTGGGATGGTTCGGATTTGCAGGGGAAAACTATTTTACTCCACGTAGAGCAAGGCTTTGGCGATTCTATTCAGTTTATTCGCTACGCCCCAATTCTTCGGAGCCGAGGCGCTAAAGTTATGGTGGCTTGCTATCCAGAACTGCTGCGCTTGTTTGCGACAGTTCCTGGTATTGAATATTTATCAGTTAGTTTAGAGGGTTTGCCAGAATTTGAAGTTCACGCACCTCTGATGAGTTTGCCGCGAATTGTGGGGACAACTCTGGAAACAATACCGGCAAATATTCCTTATTTATATCCGCCTGCTGAGTGCAAATTTGCGCTTTATTCTGAGGCTCAATTGAAGGTAGGGATTGTTTGGGCGGGGAGTCCGCAGCGCCGGAAAGACAATCAGCGTTCTTGCAGCTTGAGCGATTTTATTCGATTTTTGGATGTTCCGGGAATCGCTTTTTATAGTTTACAAAAAAACTTGTCCGAGAGCGATCGCACTTTGTTGAACCAACACTTAGTGCCGGATTTAACTCCGCATTTGAACGACTTTGCTGATACCGCTTCCGCTATATCTCAACTGGATTTAGTCATTAGTGTCGATACGGCTGTGGCGCACTTAGCCGGTGCTTTAGGAAAACCGGTTTGGGTGCTGCTTTCTTTTGCTCCTGACTGGCGTTGGCTGCTGGATCGTGAAGACAATCCTTGGTATCCAACTGCGAGGCTTTT
>NZ_JAUBQR010000146.1:0-17187 GCF_036701385.1 Microcoleus sp. Pol12B4
TGGCACAGGGGGAGGGTTTAGCAAGTTTTGTTCTGGAAACCTTGAGATTGCGGGGGCTTCTCGCACCATCAGAGAGGAAGAAATCAAAAAATGTGCCGACAAAGGAATCGAATTTATTGAACTGCCGATGGCACTTGATGGTCTTGCGGTAGTGGTTAATAAGGAAAATAACTTTGCCAAATGTCTGACAATTAAAGAATTAGACATAATGTGGAATGCCAAATCTGAAGGCAAGATTACCAGTTGGAAGCAAATCAATCCCGACTTTCCCGACGAAAAACTGTTGCTGTTTGCCCCTCCTTCCGATACAGGAACCTTTGATTATTTCACCCAAGCCGTTACGGGTAAAAGGAAAAATAGCCGTACCGACTTTACCCCCAGCCGCAACCAAAATACCCTCGTTCAAGGGGTGATTGGCAATAAATCGGGAGTGGCCTATCTGGGAATTGCCTTCTTGCTCCAAAACCAAGACAAATTGAACGGGGTGGCGATTGAAAATGCGGATGGAAAATGTGTTAAACCAGTTCCCCTTGATAACGTTCTGAGAAATATCTATAGCCCCCTCTCTCGCCCCCTCTTTATCTACGTCAATAAAAAAGCCCTTGAAACCAATTCTTCCCTGGAAAGATTCGTGAAATTCTATCTAGAAAATTCTTGGAAATGGGTAGATGGTGTGGGCTATGTGCCGTTACCTGATGAAGCTTATGTGAAAACTAAGCAAAAATTTGAGCGGCGTGAAACGGGAACGAAATTCAAAGAAGCCAAACCCGGTGAATCCATTACTAACTTTATTTAAGGAGGAAATCTCAAGCCCATGACCCTAACTCCTAGTTCCTTTGATGACTCCCTTTTCGCTGCGGATGACTCCTTGCTTAAGAAGGGTTCGGAAGATGTCCCAGAAAAGATTATTGGTGCGGTTTTATTTGCCTGTGCCTTCGTGTCCGTTGCCACAACCTTTGGTATTGTCTGGATCATTTTCCAAGAGACTTTGGGTTTTTTCCAAGAAGTTTCTTTAGCCCAGTTTTTTCTGGATACCCGATGGACTCCCCTGTTTGCCGAACCCCATTTTGGCATCTGGCCGCTGCTGAACGGAACGTTTTTAACCTCTGCGATCGCTATGGCTGTGGCGGTTCCTTTGGGTTTGTCTTCAGCCATTTACCTGAGTGAATATGCCCAACCGAAAGTGGCAGCCGTGTTACGCCCTGCTGTGGAGTTATTGGGCGGAATTCCCACAGTAGTTTATGGTTACTTTGCTTTGCTTTTTGTCACTCCGGTTCTGCGGCATCTTTTCCCCTTAGAGATTTTTAATGCCCTCAGCGCTGGGTTAATGATGGGCATTATGATCACCCCCACCGTCGGTTCCATCAGCTTAGATGCCATTCAATCGGTTCCCCGTTCTCTGCGGGAAGGTTCCTATGCCTTGGGCATTACCAAACTAGAAACCATTTTTAAAGTTGTTCTTCCGGCAGCCTTGTCTGGGATTATGGCTTCGATTATTTTAGGCGTTTCCCGCGCAGTCGGAGAAACCATGACCGTTCTGATTGCGGCTGGATCGCAGCCTCGCCTGACTGTCAATTTCATGGAATCCGTCGCCACCCTAACCGCTTTTATGGCGGAGATTTCGGGGGGAGATAGTCCCAGGGGTAGCCTCAGTTTTAAGACTTTGTATGCGGTGGGAGCAGTTCTGTTCCTGATTACATTGTCTCTCAATATGGCCAGCTTCTGGATTTCTAGTCGCTTTAAGGAAAAATACGACTGATTGCTATGGTTAAATTAACTTCAACAAACAATTCCGTCAAAACTGGCGAATTTACCGATAACCTAGAACGCCGAGAAGCGATCGGCAAAGTCTTTGAGTATCTATTCTTAATTGGGTTACTCATCGGTTTATTTGTCCTCGCCTTACTGGTTCTTAATATCCTTCATGATGGACTTAGCAGATTGCTAACACCGGGGTTTCTCACGGAAACGCCTTCCCGTTTTGCCGAACGCGGAGGTATCCGTCCAGCCATTATTGGGAGTTTCCTTCTGGGACTAATCGTCCTTCTGGTTGCGGTTCCCATTGGGGTAGGGGCTGCTTTGTACCTAGAGGAATATGCCCCTAAAAAGTGGTGGACTGCCGTGATTGAGATAAATATTGGGAATTTAGCGGGGATTCCTTCTATTGTCTATGGCTTACTGGGTTTAGGGGTCTTTAACTATTTACTAGGGTTTGGGCCTACCTTGATTTCGGGGGCATTAACCCTTGCCCTATTGTCTTTACCTGTCATTATCGTCACGGCGAGGGAGGCTATCCGCGCCGTTCCCGATTCCCTGAGAAATGCTTCCTATGGACTGGGAACTACCAAATGGCAAACCATTCAACACCATGTCTTACCCTATGCCATTCCGGGAATTCTTACGGGGGTGATTATTTCTGTCTCCCGCGCCATGGGGGATGCTGCTTCTTTGGTGGTCGTGGGTGCTGTCAGTTTTCTCACGTTTAATCCGGGTTTATTCCAACGATTTATGGCGTTACCCATTCAAATTTTCAGCTATATCACTCGTCCTGAACCGGGGTTTGCCAGTGCTGCCGCAGCGACGATTATTGTGCTGATTATCTTGATTTTGGCGCTTAATGGCGTCGCTATCTATCTGCGCCAACGCTATTCCAGCCATTAATTAACTTGAGTTGTCAAGATTAAGGAGACTATTTCAGATGACTGACAGTAATAGCCAACTCAACACGGACGATAGTGCGTTTGATGCAGAAGGCGTAAAGGTTTATTACAGTGGCTTTTTAGCCCTGGTCGATGTCTATATCAAAATTCCCCGTCAAAAAATTGTGGCCTTTATCGGCCCTTCAGGCTGTGGCAAAAGTACCTTATTGCGTTGCTTCAATCGCATGAATGATTTAATCCCTGGTGCCAAGGTGGAAGGGAAACTCATTTACCGCAACCGTAATATTTACGATCCGCAAGTTAATCCCGTCAAATTGCGGCGACAGGTGGGAATGGTGTTTCAAAGGCCGAATCCGTTTCCCAAGAGCATTTATGAAAATATTGCCTATGCCCCGAGAACCAACGGATATCAAGGAAATCTAGATGAATTAGTGGAATCTTCCCTCACACAAGCAGCTATCTGGAAAGAGGTTAAGGATAAACTGCAAGAGAAAGGAACGGCGTTATCGGGGGGACAACAACAAAGGCTTTGTATTGCTCGCGCGATCGCCATGAAACCCGATGTTTTATTGATGGATGAACCTTGTTCTGCTCTCGACCCCATTTCTACGCGACAGGTCGAAGAACTGTGCTTAGAACTTAAGGAACGATACACAATTATTACGGTGACTCACAATATGCAACAAGCGTCAAGAATCGCGGATTGGACGGCTTTTTTCAATACAGAAACGGACGATCAAGGCAAACGGCGCGGCAAATTGGTGGAGTTTGGTCCCACTGAACAAATTTTCGGTTCTCCCCAAACCAAAGAAGCCGAAGAGTACATTAGTGGACGCTTTGGTTAAACGCAAGTGTCAGATTTAGGCGTTACGCATTGTCAGCAATGACATTACCTTGTCAGCCAATACTCCGGACAGTTTTGGGAACGATACTACAAGCTTTACGGCTGTAAGTGGAGCCACAGCCTCCGGAGCTGCGTTACCAGGAAGAGCCTGGTAACGGGTATAATTCACCGAGGAATGTGCGCGCGGCGCACCCTAGAAATTAAGCGGTGAAGTATTTGGCTGCTGGGTGATAGGTGATAATTGCGGTGGTTGATTGTTCGGGATAAAGTTGTTCGCTTTCATCCATATAGAGGTTGATACGATCGCACTTTAATAATTCCAGTTGCTTGTACTGATCCGCCATATTCGGACAAGCAGGATAGCCGAAACTGTACCGCGAACCGCGATATCTTTGGGCTAACATATCGCGAATGTTGTCCGGTTCTTCGCTACCAAAGCCCAATTCGCGCCTAATTCGCGCGTGAGTCCATTCTGCTATTGCTTCCGCTGTCTGTACCGCTAACCCGTGAAAGTAGAGATAGTCGGTATATTGATGGTTAGCAAATAGCTTTCGCGCGTACTCTGTAGCAATTTCTCCCACTGTCGCTACTTGCATCGGAAATACATCGATTTTACCCGATTCTTTGGGGGCGAAGAAGTCAGCAATGCACAGCCTGCGGGCCGATTTTTGCCGGGGAAATGTCAAGGTTGCAGCGGGTGTCGATACATCTTGACCACCATCCATAATTTCTGGATCGTACAAATGCAAAGAATTGCCTTCAGCTTGACAGGGAAAATACCCGTAAATTGCTTGCGGCTGCAGTAACTTTTCGGTGATGACTTTGTGTTTCCACTCTTCCAAGATGGGATAAACTTTTTCCGCTAAGAAAGCATCGTATTCTTCTCGCGATTGGTCTTTTGGCTTGCGGAACTGCCACTGACCGGCCACTAAGGCTTGCAAATCTAAGTGCCAGAAAATCTCCTCAAAGGGGATGTCTTCTGCCTGCAACAGTTTCGTTCCCCAGAAAGGAGGAGTCGGGCGATCGATATCTGCTGCAACTGCTTCGGATCGCCTGGTATCTATCACCACAGGAGTGTCTGCTTTCTTGGCATCTTTTACAGAAGTTTCTGGCGAAATTTCAGCTTCTTTAACCGCCCCCTTATCATCCTCTATTTCATCTAAAAATCCTTGCAAGTCTTCCCATTTACCAGCAGATTTGGCTGGCATCAGTTTGTCCATAAAGTGCAAGTCAGAAAACGCATCTTTGCCGTAAACGACTTTACCTTTGTAGGTATTTTGGCATTCTTCATGCACAAATTTGGGAGTCAAAGCCGCGCCGCCCAAAATCACGGGAACCGTGATTCCTTTCTGGTTGAATACTTCCAGATTTTCTTTCATGAATGCGGTGGATTTTACCAGCAAGCCACTCATCGCTATACAGTCGGCTTTGTGCTTCTCGTAAGCTTCGATGATATTGTCAACCGACTGTTTAATTCCCAAGTTAATTACTCGGTAGCCGTTGTTTGATAGGATAATATCAACTAAGTTTTTGCCGATATCGTGAACGTCGCCTTTAACAGTAGCGATGATGAATGTGCCTTTGGCATTGTCCCCGGATTCGGACTTTTCCATGTGCGGTTCTAAATAGGCAACTGCCGCTTTCATGGTTTCTGCTGACTGCAAAACAAATGGCAGTTGCATTTGTCCCGATCCGAATAATTCTCCGACTACTTTCATCCCGTCTAACAAGAAAGTATTGATAATGTGGAGAGGCGGATAGGTTTCTAATGCTTTGGCGAGTTGGATATCTAGTCCAATGCGTTCGCCGTCGATGATGTGCTGCTTCAGGCGTTCTTCTACCGGAAGGCTTGCGTCTTCTGTCCGATCGCGCTTAGTAGTTTTACCCGCAAACACCGTTGTCAGCTCGCCCAAGGGGTCGTAAACGCAAATTTCGCCGTCAAACTCCCGTTCGTCGTAAATGAGTTTACGGCAGATTTCTTGGTGTTTGGCGTCGATTTTGGCAAGGGGCAAAATCTTATTGGCGCTGACAATTGCCGAGTCCATCCCAGCCTGCATTGCTTCGTGCAAAAACATGGAATTCAAGACTTGCCGCGCCGCCGGATTTAAACCGAAGGAAATGTTAGAAACTCCTAAGATGACGTGACATCCGGGCAATTCTTGGCGAATGCGGCGGATAGATTCGATGGTAGCTTTGCCGTTTTTTCGGTCTTCTTCTATCCCGGTGGAAATGGGCAAAGCTAGGGTATCAAAAAAGATTTCCTCGGCGGGAATTCCGTAGGCGACGGCGGCGTTATATGCGCGTTGGGCGATCGCAAATTTTTTGTCTGCGGTTCTCGCCATTCCATCTTCGTCAATTGTACCGATAACTATGCCCGCGCCGTATTTTTTGGCCAACTCCAAAACTTGATAAAAACGCGGTTCTCCGTCTTCGTAGTTAGTGGAATTCAGCAAACATTTGCCGCCCGCAACTTTTAAGCCTGCTTCCATCTTTTCCCATTCTGTGGAATCCAGCATTAAAGGGAGAGTTGCATTAGTCACCACGCGGGAAACTAATTCTTTCATATCTCGCACGCCGTCGCGGCCGACATAATCCACGTTAACATCGAGAATGTGCGCGCCTTCTCGCACTTGTTCCCTAGCCATTGCGACTAAACCGTCCCAGTCTTCGGCGTTTAGCAAATCGCGGCATTTTTTGGAACCGCTGGCGTTGAGTCTTTCGCCGACAATTAAGAAGGAATTTTCTTGTTCGTAGGGTTGGGCTGTGTAAATTGAGGCGGCGGAGGGTTCCCAAGTAATTTCGCGGATTTTGGGTTTAAGAGTTTTGCCAATTTCTGATAGTTCGCGGATGTGATCGTAGCGGGTTCCGCAGCAGCCGCCAATGACTTGCACGCCTAAGTCTTCGACAAAGCGCATCAAGGCCATTTTTAATTCTATTGGCGTGAGTTTGTAGTGCGCGTGACCGCCGATGTTTTCGGGTAAACCAGCGTTGGGCACGCAGGAAACGACGAAGGGCGAATGTTCAGAAAGGTATTTGACGTGTTCGGCCATGCGATCGGGCCCGGTGGCGCAGTTCAGGCCTAAAATGTCGATCGGGTACGGCTGCAAAATGGCTAGGGCGGCGCTGATATCGGAACCGACTAACATTGTGCCGGTGGCTTCCATTGTGACTGATACCATTAACGGAATCCGCGCACCTTTTTTCTTAAATACTTCTTCAATGGCATTTAATGCTGATTTAATTTGCAGCACATCTTGACAAGTTTCGACAATAAATAAGTCAACGCCGCCGTCATAAAGTCCTTCTGCTTGTTCGGTAAAAGCGGCGGTGAGTGTGTCGAAATCGATGTGTCCTAATGTGGGCAATTTGGTGCCTGGCCCGATCGATCCTGCGACAAATCTCGGTTTTTCTGGGGTGGAAAATTCGTCGGCGATACCCTTGGCAAGTTCGGCGGCAGTTTTGTTGAGATAATATGCTTTGTCTGCCAAATCGTATTCGGCGAGAACGATGGAAGCAGCGCCGAAGGTGTCTGTTTCGATGACATCGGCCCCTGCTTCGAGGAATCCCCGGTGCACGTTGGCGACGGCTTCCGGTTTCGTGTGGACGAGATATTCGTTGCAGCCTTCGTATTCTTTGCCGCCAAAGTCTTCTGCGGTGAGGTTTTGGACTTGCAGGTTGGTTCCCATTGCGCCGTCGAAGACGATGACGGGGCGCGAGGGGTGGTGGAGTCGATCGAGGAATCTGCTATTCATAAGCGGTCAAAAAAAACGCAGGTGCTATATATTTACAATTTTATCTATTGTGCAATATTGTCAACAATTATGTGACTGTTCGCAAACGACTAATTACTGAAGGATTTAATGCTGCTGACAATAGTTCGATCGTACCTGTAATTTTACCGATCGCCCTGGATAATTGTCAAAATTCTGTTGTGGGTGAGGCTGCGGGGGGAAAAACGGGCTAGTTGTGAGGGATTTTTTCGCTTAACTGTTGAGGAATTTGGCGAAAATGCGATCGAAATAATTAAACGAGTGATATTTAAGGGCGATCTAATTCTCGGCTGTCTCGTAGTTAGGCTGATAACTACAATCGCTACTCCTGGTGCAAGTAATGGTTTGAGTGTTTGTTCTACGAAGAGACGGAATTCTATCATAACCCATTGCTTGTTCATCAGATGTTTCCTTGATTAGTAAACGAGCTGATTGAATGGTTGGTACCGAAGAAGCTATAACAAATGGAATTAAGTGGGTACCTGCACAGCTATCTTTATGAATAACTCGAAAAATTCACAAATTAGGTTGTGGGATTGTCTTAAGGGTAACGCAAATTAGCCCGTCAGCCCAAAAATTCTAAAAGAATAAATGTAACTCAAATCAAGATTGCTAAATTACATAATTCCATTGCCGATACCCGTAAAGATTTTCTGCATAAAGTGTCAACCAAAATAGTCAAGCAAAACCAAGTGATTATTCTGGAAGATTTGAACGTGTCAGGAATGGTGAAGAATCGGAAACTCTCAAGGGCGATTAGCCAACTAGGATGGAGAGAATTTAGAACTCTGTGTGAAGCCAAATCCGAGAAATTTGGCAGAGAGTTTCAAGTAATTAATAGGTGGGCATCTACTAGCCAAGTCTGTGCAGACTGTGGCTTTAAGTGGGGAAAAATTGATCTGTCTATCAGTTCATTGCTTTGCATGAGTTATGGCACTGAGCAAGACAGAGATGAGAATGTGGCTAAAATAATAGAGAAAGTCGGGATGGGGAATCGCCACGACTCTAAACGGGCGCAGAGGGTTTGTCAGATTACTTCGGTAGCAGAACCCTATGAACCGTCAAGAATCACCGCACCTTCAGGTCGGTGAGTATTTTAATGAGTTAGATTTTTCGCTCAATTGTCCCTCTTACTGAGTCTGCTTATCGTGTAAAGCATACAGCAGTTCACTCAGTTTTCGCTCAGACGCAGAACAGGTTCCCTAGGTTGAGCGAGGGTAGGAGCTAGGATGGCGGAAAGTGGTAAAATAAGTCAGAAAGCTTAATTCAAATCCTGTCATCCCGATTATAAAATTAAACTGGATATTCCGCAGCAAGTGAGTTTGTTTTGGGCTATCGTCCGGCTGTGTATATTTCGGGTTGGGATAAATTAATGGATCTGGCGATCAAGCGTTTTAATTCCCCTTTGCTAAAAAATCAACTGTAGCCACTGTTTTGGCAAAGGGAATTATAGAATAAAACGTAAACAATCAGAGCAGCAGTAGAAAAGAAAGAACAAGTCTTTGTCTTCTCCCTCTGTGATGATTTGGAACAGTGTTCGATCACAGCTACTTGCTCAATGCTGAGAACTTTGACTAAGGTTTGAAACCGGAGGCAAGTATAAATATTGCAATAATGTATAAATATTGCAATATTTCTTAAATACCAGTTCATCAAGATTTACATCTTGAGATAGATGAATTAATAGGTGAATGAGCTTATAATAGAATTTACTTGTTAGCGTGTCTAAAATTAACCCAAAAACCGGAGGATATTGCAATGCAAATAAGTGGCAAAGGCTTCGGCTCCTGCTCTCGCTGCGAAACAGTACCAGCAAAAATAGAGAGCAGCGGAGGTCTATACCTGTGGTTTCCAGTATCGCACACGCTGACCAAGGTTATTTCTGCACTGGCTAAGGCTAAACTTGAGTTCCGGCTTTTAGAAGAGAGCAAGTGCTTGTACGTTATCCTTGAGGGAATAGCGAGAGAAGATTTTAGCGCCCTAGCATCATCGGTGCTGACAACTCAAGAGTTGAAAGAGACAAAAGTTTTGTGGATGCGCGAAGTTGAACAGCCAAAACTTAGCGATTTTTATCGCAGCACTTCCTTAGAATTTTTTATTAATTTGAGTAACTCCGATTGGCTGTTAGATTTATTGTACGAAGAACGCATTACTACGCATTTTCAGCCCATTGTTTACACCTCAGATACTTCTAAAATCTTTGCCCACGAAGCGCTGCTCCGAGGAATTGACGAGCAAGGAAACTTAATTTATCCGGGTCGGATTTTTGCCCAAGCAGAATCAGCAGGTCTAATTTTTCAACTAGATGTTTTAGCCCGGACTCGCGCTATCCGGGAAGCCCATGTTTACGATATCAAACAACTACTTTTTATTAATTTTTCTCCCACTTCAGTTTACGATCCCGCTACCTGCCTGCGAAGAACAGTACAGGCTATTGATGAAGCGGGAATTCCTCACAGCAATATTGTTTTTGAAGTAGCGGAATCTCAGCACCCTCCTGATATCGCTCACTTGATTAAGATTCTGAGGTTTTACCGAGAGGCGGGATTTTTAATTGCCTTAGACGATTTTGGCAGCGGTTCTTCTAATTTAAATTTGATGCACCAACTGCGTCCAGATTTTATTAAGTTGGATATGCAATTGATTCGCAATGTCCATCAAGATTATTATAAGGCACTCATTACGGAAAAGATGTTAGAAATTGCTGCTCAATTAGAAATTAAAACAGTTGCTGAAGGTGTGGAAACTTTGGAGGAGTTTGAGTGGGTGCGAGAACGGGGAGCAACTTTGGTTCAAGGTTATTTGATTGCTAAGCCGACTTCTCCGCCGATCGCAGTTACGAGCTATATTGGTGGTGTTGAAGCAGTGCCTATGTCTGCTTAAATGGTTTTCAGTTGCGATTGGGAGCTACCTTTTGCTCGTACCCCAGATCCGGGGGACGCATATCGGGAGGCTTTGCCTCCATTAAAATGAGACAAGATTTTGAAGGCAGAGCCTCCCGATATTCATTACCAGGCAGAGCCTGGTAATGAGAATAACTAGCATTTTAAACGCTCAAATTGCGCCGCAGAAAGCTTTCTAAGGATTCCATTCTCATCCCGTATGTTGATTCCAAGTTTTGCACTTCTTCGGGAGTGCAGAAATACTCGTTACCCAGCAATACCCGCAAAGTTCCTAAGTCTTTTTGAGCTTGAGGATTCAATAAACCCAAGGCATTTCTCAAACCGTCAAACACAACCAGCGGCGGGTTGATTACCATCGGTTCGCGATTGAATAAGCGTGCAAAAATGCGGGGAATGTCGTCTCTTGTCAGCACATCCGGGCCACCGACTCGCAGAAGTTGGTTGCGGGCGCCTTCGACTGTTGGCGAGTCTGCGGCAATCTTTGCTAAGTCGTCGGTACTAACAACAGAGGTGCGGTTTTTGCCGTCGCCAATCAGCAGGTAAAGTCCGGTTTCTCGAAATCTTTCTGCTAGGGGTAACAAGCTGGAAGCAAAACCGGCAGGCCGCAGGATTGTATAATTCAATCCGCTGTTTTGCAGGTATTTTTCAACTTCTCGCTTGGCTTTGAATACTGCGGAATCTTCGTATCCTCGATCGACTCCCAGTACCGAAATAAAGACAAAGTGCTGAACTCCCGCTTCTTTGGCGCAGTCGATCAATTCTATGTTAGCGCGGTAGTGGACTGCTTGAACGTCGCCGCCGGTGCCGTGGCTGCTGATGATGTATTGCACTCCTTGGCAGGCTTTTTTAATATCTTTGTCTTGTTTTAAGTCGCCGATAAAAATCTCGGCGCCTCGGTTTTCTAGTTCAGAGTAGCGAGATGCGAGGCGAACGAATGCGCGGACAGGCTTTTCTTGCTGTCTGATTTCTCGTACAATTCGGCGGCCTAGTGCGCCTGTTGCTCCGGTTACTAAGAACATGATTTTTAGTTATTGGTTGTTACTTACATATTGCACTTTTCTCAATAGTAGGCAAGATGCCTGTTCCACAAAGATTGAATTTTCTTGTGGGGTGGGCATCCTGCCCGCCCATCCAAGGCTTATTGAGAATGGGGCAAGATGTCAATTGTTATTAACCTTATAACTTATAAATCAAAATTCGACAATTACGGGGGCGTGGTCGCTGGGTTTGATTAATTTTCTAGGAGCAATATCTATTGTACAGTTTTTTGCTTGTTCGTACAGGGGAGGGCTGAGATAATGGTGGTCGATTCTCCAGCCGTTGTTGCGTGGAAATGCGGCGGCGCGGTAGTCCCACCAGCTATAATGACCTCCTTCTATGGTGAATTTGCGAAAGGGGTCGTTTAATCCTAATTCTATTATTTCTGTTAGCGCGAGGCGTTCGGCAACAGACAAGCCGACAGAGTTAGCATTGGCTTTGGGATTGTGGATATCTCGATCGTCCGGGACAATGTTGAAGTCGCCGCAAATGCACAAGTTGGGGAATTTATCTAGTGCTATTTTGAGGTATTCTTGCAGCAGTTTGAGCCACTTTAGCTTGTACTCATATTTCTCGCTGCCAACTTCGGAACCGTTGGGAACGTATACGCAAATAATGCAAATATCGTCTATAATCCCCGCTATTAGGCGTTTTTGTTCGTCAAAAATACCTGTGGTTTCGTCGCCGAGAAGGGGGGCAAATCCGGTGCTGATTTGCGTTAGGGGCGATCGGCTGAGAATGGCGACGCCGTTGTAGGATTTTTGACCGGAAATGTAGCAGTTGTAGCCGAGGTTGATGAAGGGTTCTAGAGGGAAGTCTTTGTCTGTGACTTTGGTTTCTTGGAGGCAGAGAACGTCTGGGGAGTTTGTTTGCAACCAGCTAGTAACGTGTTCTATGCGGGTGCGGATTGAGTTGACGTTCCAGGTGGCGATTTTCATTTTTTGTTTGTAATATACTCTCTGATTATTGGCCCGATCGTAAAGTGCGATCGCCCGTTTTGTTTTACTGTTTCAACTAATTACCGTCGTCCTAAAGATTGCATGACTTTCAAGAGTTCTGGCGATGATAGTTGCAGGTTTGCTGGTATTTTTGAGATGTCGGCTGATTCGGGGGTAGTTGCTAGCCATGCGATCGCCTGTTGTTCGGATGCGGTTAGGCGATCGCACTGCTGGTGCAGGAGTGATTCTAAGTCACCTAAAAATAGGGTATCACAGGATAGGAACTCGGAAACGCTGTCGCCGAATAAGTCTTAAATCTATGACTTTTTCGGTAGCAACCAGCTAAATCTGACTTTTTATGGTCGAGTTGGGGTGGAAAAATCTACTAAATATGACTAGATATAGCTTGACAAGCTTTGGTATTTAGGAAATAATTTATACTTAAGACTGCAAACATATAAATAAACAAAGAACAAGCTAAAAAATAATTCATTTAGGTTTTATACAAAACGAGACGCAAAATATATGAAATGGGAAGAAGCATTTAAAATCGTTTTTTTTTGCCCTAACATCTGTCGGGAGTGCCAGTCTATTGCCTTAATCAGTGACCCATCCAAATATTGAGTAAGTTAAGATGTCTGACCTAAGCTCAACAACCCCGGAACACCTAGACTACCCCTTCTTATTAGTCACGCACATGGTCTGCGCGGATCAGCAGATTCACAGTGAAGAGTCGAAAGCACTACGCGAACTAGCAACGCAGATCGGCGCTTCTCAACGCACTCTCGCTGAGATGGAAAAAATTATAGCTCAAGAGGAAAACCAGCTTTCTGTAGAGGATTTAGCTGCGAAAGTGTCGCCCGGTGAGCAAAGTGAGGCAATGTCGCAAATGTTGGCGATCGCTTATGTTGACGGTTTCTGTTCAGCATTAGAACGTCAGATGGCCGAACAAGTAGCACGAATTTGGAGCTGGCCAGCGGGAAAAGTACAGCGACAGCTTGTAGAAGCTGGAGCCTTCACTGATACCCGATTCCTAGGCGAACACAACCAACAACAGAAAGTCTCTTTCGGTGCGCGTTTCCTTACAGGGGCTGATTCTCTCCTTTCACGCGCATTGGTGGATAATGTAGCAAAGCTCACTGGGAGTGAGCAAAAAGTTGAGCAACTACGACGGGAAATCCTGTTAACAGGGCCAGAATATGACGAGGCGATTCGTCAGTGTGCAGTCATCGCTGATGAAGATTACAAATTTGCAGAATTGGCACTTAAAAGAGCTTTATCAGCACTTTCCAAGTTGGGCAAAAATATTCAAGAGGCTATCGAAGACATCAAACATAAAACAGGTAGTAAAGGTCAAGCTACCACTGCTAAGGAAGTCGCCAAGCAACTTGAGGATACTAAAAACTCTCTGAGTGCTGAGATTATTAAAGAAATACAGAACGTGCGGGAGTCACTTCGCGCCAAGGAACGCGCTCTCAATCATTTCAGCATCACATTTATGGGCAGAACTAAGGCGGGCAAAAGCACTCTTCACGCCATAGTTACAGATGATGGATGGGATGCGATCGGTGTAGGCAAGCAGCGAACAACTCGGTTTAATCGGGTGTACGAGTGGAAGAATATTCGCATCATTGATACTCCTGGAATTGGTGCTCCGGGGGGCAAAAGTGATGAAGAAATTGCTAAAAGTATTATCGACGAGTCAGATGTAATTTGTTATGTAGTGACAAATGACAGCATCCAAGAGAGTGAGTTTGCTTTCTTGCAGTTATTAAAGGAAAAAGCCAAGCCATTAATTATTTTACTGAATGTCAAGAATAACCTGCGCGACTCTCGCCGATTGGAGCATTTCTTAAAAAATCCCCAGAAAGTGTTTGTGATGGATGGTCAAAGTGGGCTACGTGGACACATTGAACGTATCCGTCGCTACGCTCAAGAGCATTATGCTAATGACTACTTGGATATTGTTCCTGTGATGCTGTTGGCGGCACAGCTTTCCCGCGAACCCGAACACGAAAAGAAGAAACAGGAGCTTTTTAAGGCAAGCCGGATGCAGGATTTTCTTGATTTAATTCGTGTATCTCTGGTTAATCATGGGGCAATTCGTCGCTCTCAAACTCTTCTCGGTTCTACCGTAGGTGCAATTGATCATCCTAATAAATGGGTGAATCAACAAGCTTTAGTCTATGAAAAATTGACAGAGACGCTGAAAAATAAGCGCGAGGGAATCCAAAAGGACATCCAAAAAGCAGCTAAGGACGCTAAAGACTATTTGCTTCAACAAATCGATAGTATTTTTCAAGATGCTATCAATGCTATACCATCCTTTGCAGAAGATAATTGGAACTCTAAAGAAATTGCGATCAAGGTGGGATGGGAACAAAAATTAAAAGCACTTCGATTTGAAGAACGCTTAAAAATAGCTTATCAAGAGGCGAGCAAAAATTTTAATAAGGAAGTTCAGGAAGCTCTGGAGGAAATAGGAAATGAATTACAGCTAATATCTCAGCTTGGCAGCAGCGATTTCAGCTTTACTGAGCAGGATTCAAACAATTTTCGAGATTTTGTGCGAATTGGTAGCAGTCTGCTCTTGATAGCTTCTGCTATTATAACGTTCTTCGCCCCTCCTATTGGTCTCGCTATCGGCATGGTAAGTGCGGTGGTTAGCGGGATTGTTGAAATGTTTAAATCCCAAGATGAAAAGCGACGCTAAGCTGTTATAAATATATCTACTTCATTGGAAAGTCAGCTCAACACTCATCGGCAAAGCACTCTACAGCAGGCTAAGGGGGACTTTGGCAAGTATTCTGATTCTGTAACCACGAATATCAACATCTATTTTGAAGAATTGATTGCAGGGCTAGAGGCGATCGCGACTGAGCTTGAAGAAGCAAAAAAGAAGTTATCGGGTACAGAAAATTATCTAAATCGTGCTTATGCCAAGCGAATCATTGACTGGTGTACTGAACAACAGGAACCCTTGACTGTTCAAGGTATCAAGCAAACCATTTATAAAGTTGAACGAGTTTTCGGACGTAGTATGAACATTGTAACAAAATCCAAAGTACAACCACTAAAATCACTAGACGATATCAAACACATCCTTCAAGAGGATATTTCCTTTAGCAATCTCAACTCTCCCAAATAAGGACTAAACTACCATGACTCAGAACAACCCCAACTTTAAAGCTGCCGATGTTGGTGCTTATTTCAAGAAGACGCTAGTAAAGTTTGACAACTTACTGGCTCATGGAAACACAGCCGAACTAACAGCTATCCGCAAAAAAGTGCGAGATGAATTAAAAGAGTATCGAGAGCATGGGATTCTCGGAGTAGCTTTTGTTGGTCAGTACAGTGCAGGTAAATCAACCATTATTTCTGCATTGACAGGACGGCGGGATATTCGTATAGATGCTGATATTGCTACTGATAAAACGACAAATTATGACTGGAACGGCATCAAGCTAATTGATACGCCTGGACTTTTTACAGACCGCCCAAATCACGATGAGACTACTTATGAAGCGATCAAGAAATCAGACTTGCTGGTTTTCTGCCTTACCTATATGCTCTTTGACTCACTGACAGCAGAGAATTTCAAGAAGTTAGCCTATGAAAAAGGCTATCGCTGGAAAATGATGCTGGTTATCAATAAAATGTCTGATGAAGCAGGAGAAGAAGAGCAAAAGATTGCCAACTACCGCCAAAGTCTTGCCGAGGCGCTGAAGCCTTACAGTCTTGATGAATTTCCCATCTGCTTTATCGATGCCAAAGACTACTGTGAAGGCATTGATTGCAAAGATGATTTTCTGACGGAAATCAGCCGTTTTTCAACTTTTATTGAGGATCTCAATCAGTTTGTAGAGCGTCGTGGCTCCCTTGCTCGTTTTGATACACCCGTCCGAATTGCTCTAAGCTGCGTTGATGAGGCTCAGTTGAGTTTTACTCGCAACTCTAACGAAGATTCGGCTTTTTTTGAAGTGCTGACACGATTATCTCGCACAGTGCGTAAAGAGCGCGCTCGCCTGCGAACAAAGGTTAAAAATATAGCCCTGGAGATGTCTTCAGGAGTTGCTAACGAAGGCAACACTCTTGCCGCAGCAATAGGCGATCAGAATTTTGAAAGGCTGAATAAACAAGCTGAACTGAATGTCCAGAAGCATTATGAGAAAGCAGAAACCAAACTGCAAGATGCTGTAAACGTAGCAGTTGAAGATATCCGGCAGGAGGTTGAAGAAGTTCTAGAAGGTAATCTAGTCAAGAGTTTTGTTGCTTGCCTAGATAAAAATCAAAACATATCAGCCCAAAATCTGGGGGCTGGTATGGATGTAGAGCGACTTAAAAGCCAAGTTGGTTTGCTTAAAAACATCGGTGAGACTGCAGGGGTGAAACTGACCACTTTGGCATCGAGGGGTTTTGCAAAAACCGCTGCTCAACAAGGATTTCTCCGCTCGATAGATGTAGCAGGAAGCGGTTTACATCAAAGTGTTGTCGCTGTAGGAAAATTTGTCGGCTTTAAGTTTAAGCCTTGGCAGGCGGTTGGTATGGCTAAAAACATCGGCAATGCTGCTAAATTCCTGGGGCCGGCTCTAGCAATTGTTTCGGTAGGAGTAGAGATTTTACAAATGCAACAAGAACATGAGCGAGAAAAGCAAATGTCTGATGTTCGTCGCGATATTACGAGTCAATTTCAATTAATAGCAAAAGACTTGGAAAATCAAATTGAAATACAGCTCTTTGAATTTGAGCAACAGGTTTACGGAGAGATTGAGAAGCAAATTGCAGCCGCTCGCCAGAAGGAAGAGGAAGTGATTTATGCTTCTAATACTTGGGTAAAACAACTGGCAGAAATCCGTAAGGATTTTGACGGGATTATCCAGTACATCACGAAGGCCTAGAGGGGTGACAAAGATATCTACAAAGTAGACTGCATCAGGGTTGAAGCCCGTATACCCTATTGATAAAAGCGACGTTTATTTGGAGTTAAATTCATTAACTCTTGAACAGGTTCAGAATATTGAGCGAGGTAATTCA